>JAFQGF010000014.1 GCA_017415555.1 Akkermansia sp. | reverse complement strand
CCGGTGGGGTTCTCTTTGTTTTTTTGCCTTTCCCACGGGTTTCGTTCGCGTTGCTCACTCCACCCGTGGCTATTTTATGCCGCCTCGCCGTTCGGCGAGGCTCTTAATTTGGCTCGCCTGACGGCTCGCATTACTTCGCCCAATTTCAATTTGTGGAGTAATGAATCTCTGATGGCGGATATCAAAAGCGCGGCAGGTGGTCTGCCGCGCTTGGGAGAATAAGGGAAGTGTAATACCGCAGAATTACTTGCGGCGGGGGCGCTTGGGCTGTTCCACCTTGGTGGGAGCCGGCGCTGCGCTGCCTTTGGGATACCAGATGGAGTTGTCGCCGGTGACGACTACGAAGCCCTGTTCCAGCAGCCAGATCATATCGGCAGCGTAGGGCGCGTATGCATCGGAAGCGGCCTTGCGGCTTTCCTCATCTGTGCCGGCCGGGACGCCGGAAAGCTCGGCAAACATGGCCTCCACCTTCTCGCCGGAGTGTTCCTTGCTCCAGTTGACAATGGCCATCATGCGGTCGGCCAGTACTGTATCGGCCGGAATGGACCTCACACGGCTCGGGCCGGTGAAGTGGTTGCCCTGCCACTTGTAGATGGGCATGTGGTGGCGTGCCAGCCCATGGCAGAGGTTCGGAATGAGCATCTGCGGGGAGCGGCGGGTCTTGTCGGACATGATGGCCAGGTGAGCGGCCAGTCCGGGGGAGAGCAACTTGCGGGGAGTGGCTCCGTTAATGAAAACCTTGTCCACCGTTTCGTATACTTTGCCATAATAATTGGCAACAAAGTCTGCCTCCACGGATTTGGCATCATCCAGTACAAGCTCGGCTGCATCTTCGCGGGTGGGCTTCCACACCGTCTTTTTGCAGGCGCCTGCCAGCCAGTTCTGCACGGCCTCTTCGTCCTTGTTGAGGGTGATGCGGTTCTTGAATGCCTCCAGCGGCATGTTGGCGTATTTGGTGCGGTACAGGTTCATGAGCGCGGCCTGGTATCCATGCCAGTTGACAGGCCCGATAACCTCGCCGCCCATGGTGCAGGTGGCAATGGCGGTAAAGTTACCCTTGGGGGCTTCCACTGTTACTTCCTGTTCCGCATAAAGCTCTGCAAACCACGGGGCAATCCACATGTAGCTGACAGCCTCTGCCTCCGTAAGCCAGCAGGCTCCATCGCCTTTGGTGGAGTGGATGAGCATGGGGCCGTTCTCCAGTTTCATGAAGACGAGGTCGTAGCGATCTTTGCCTGCCATGACAATACGGGAAAGATCCAGCAGGGGCAGGGCGCGTTTCTGCCGTGCAATTTCCTTGCTGAAGAGTTCGAGCACACCGTTGGTGGGGCGTAATTCCACACGGAAGCCGTCTGCCGGCTGTGGAAGTTCTCTGCGCGGCGTCTCCTCGCGGTTGCCGCGGCGGTCGCGTCCCGGACGGAAGCCGGGCTTGCGTGGGGCTCGGTCAGCCGGGGCTGATTCATCCCTGCGCGGGGTGCGTCGGTCAGTATTGGGCCTGCGGGGGCCGCCACGTCGCTCTGGGCGTTCATCGGTGCGGGTTTTGGGCAGGGACGGTGCAGTATCGGCACCCGGCTTAGCCCAGGCTGGGCCAAACTGGAAACCGGTCAGCTCGGAAAGGTCAAAGGGCGCGTTGCCCCCCTGTGTGCTGTCTTCCATATAGATTATTTCAGTAAAAATCCTGTAACTGTCTCTAGACTACAGCGAAATCCGGCCGATTGCAATCTTTTTTTGCTTGCGACGGGAGAAAAAGCGCGCTTTTATGCCGGAATAGCCCCGGTATTGTTATAATCCGGGTTTCTGTTCGACAAATTCCAGTCCCAGAAGGCAGATGTCGTCATCCTGCCCGGGATTCTGCGTGAAGCGATGCATGCCGGCCAGGGAGAAGTCCAGCATCTCCTTAATATTCTGCGGACTGTTCTGCTGCAGGAATTCGATAATGCGGGGGACGCCGAACTCATCGCCTTCCGGGTTGTGGGCTTCCGGCAGTCCATCGGTGAAGAGCATGAGCTTCATGCCATCTTCCAGGGGAATGTCCGTCTCGCGGAACGGCGCATTCTCCAGCAGCCCCAGTGCCGGGGAACGGCGCATGAGCGGTTGGAACGCCCTGCCATCCGCACCCAGTATGATGGGGGCCGGGTGACCGGCCGTGCTGAGGGTGAGCCTGCGCTTCTGCAGGTCGAGGTAGACATAGCAGGCTGTGGTGAACATGGTGAGGTGCGCTCGTTCAAAGATGCTCCACAACTGGCGGTTCAGGTTGGAGAGGAAGAGCCCCGGTGTGTCTGCCAGGCTTACAAACTGCTCCAGCAGCCCTCGCAGCATGGCCGCAATGAGGGCAGCCCGCACACCGTGCCCCATCACATCGCATATCAGCATGCCCACGCCGGAGTCTCCCACGGGGAACACCTCGAAGCAATCTCCCGCCACACCTGTGCAGGGCAGGTACATGTGGTGGAATCTGGCCATGCGGTGCACTTTGCTTTCCTCATCTTTCCATTCGCGGTTGGGGATTCTCTGGGATTGGAGTGCCTGCTGAATTTCCCTGGCGAGGCTGATTTCTTTTTCCAGAGCCCGGTTGCGCTGGTCGAGCTGCTCTGCCATGCGGCGGTAGCGTTGCTGGGTTTCCACCAGTTCTGTCACGTCGGAGGAGATACCCACAATACCTTTGATGCTGCCGTCTGCTGCGTACCAAGGGAACTTGGAGAGCTTGCACCAGGAGCTCTCTCCATCCTTCCAGCTTTCCTTGTGGATGCGGTTGGTGATGGGTTTGCCCGTCTGCATGATTTCCAGTTCTTCCTGGCGGGCAATAGCCGTGGTGTCGTCGGAGAAGAAGTGTGTATCCTTGCAGCCTATCAGGTCGGAGGGCGTGCGTACCCCCATCTTGCGCGCGGTTGCTTCGTTGGCCATCACGAACCGAGACTCACGGTTCTTGTAGTAAATGTTGTCGGGTAGGTAGTTGATGAGGTTGCGGAAGAGGTCTCGATCTTCCATGGCGTGCATATCTGTCATCTTGCGGCGGGTGATATCCACCCACACACCTACTAGCTGTACAGCTTTTTTGTCGCGCCGCTGTTCCACCAACCCATTCACGCGTATCCACCTCCAGCCGCGGGAGCGCTGATTAAGCAGGCGAACTTCCAATCGCATCGGTGCGGAGGTGGGGCGATCCAGATAGCGCTGAACGGTGTTGATGAAATACTGCCGGTCTTCCTCGTGTATGGTGAGCTCCGGCGCAGTGAAGATGTTGGGGGCAAATTCCTGAACCGGTAACCCCATCATCCGTATGCATTGCTCTGTGTAATAGATTTCGCCGCTTGCTATGTTCCAGCAGTATACGCCCTCCTCAGCAGCACGCAGCGCTTTGCGTACCAGCCCCCAGTTGAACACACCCGGCACGGAGCTTCGTGGGGGCTTTCTGTCAGAATCGCGGCTCATCACTCTTATTTTTACGCCGCTGTAGGGCATTTTTCAAGCATAAACTTCGAGGTAACCCACTTTTTTTGTTTTTCGGAGCGCGATTTTGTTAATTTTTCCGAAAGTTCCCTGTTGACATGTTAAGTTGAGAGGAGTAGAATGAAACGCATGAAGTCGCGCATGGATGAGTTTGCAGAGTGGGGTACCGAGGTGGTATTCGGGCGTGCACGCGGCTTCCGTGCGTGGCTGCTGAAGTGTGTGCTGCGTTTTGCGAGTTTCTTTTTTTACATACTGATAAAGGCTCGTCTGTTCATGTTCCGGCGCCGCATAAAGACGGTGCACTATCTGGGCACGTTTGTGGTGAGTGTGGGCAATATCACGGCCGGAGGTACGGGCAAGACTCCCGTGGTGGAGCTGCTTTCCCGCACGTTGGCTGAGCGCGGGCGCAAATGTGCAATCCTGACGCGCGGATACAAGAGTGAGGATTTGGACGAACCCCAGGAGTGGTTGGATGCCAACGGTAAACCTGTTCGCAACCTACCCAAGATTGCCAGCGATGGCGTAACGCGTTATCTCGGCCCCCTGCATGCGGGCGATGAACCTTTCATGCTGGCGCGCAATCTGGACGGTGTGGCTGTGCTGGTGGACAAAGACCGTGTGAAGTCCGGCATCTTCGCCATCGAACAGCTGGGCCGCAATACACTTATTCTGGATGACGGCATGCAGTACCTCAAGCTCAAGCACGAAATTGACATTGTGCTGGTGGATTGCGGATTTCCCTTTGGTACGGGTTCCATCCTGCCGCGTGGTACCATGCGCGAACCTCGTACCAGCCTGGCTCGCGCCAGCTACATTATCCTGACCAAGAGCGGCGGTAAGCCCCAGGGAGAACTTATCTCCACTATCCGCAAGTACAATAAGGTGGCGGATATTATTGTGACGAATCACGGGCCCTCATATCTGGAAAATATTTTCACCGGTGAGCGCAAGCCCCTGTCCTTCTTGAAAGATAAATATGTGGCCTGCATGAGCGGTATTGCTCGCCCCGAGAGCTTTGAGGGGCTGGTAGAAGGGCTGGGTGCCCATGTGGAAATCCGCCGCCGTTACCCGGATCACTACTGGTTTGACCAAGCCGATTTGGAAACATTTGTGGAGCGCTGTGCCGACCGTGCGATGGATATCATCGTTACCACGGAGAAGGATGCCGTGCGCTTCCTGAAACCCGGTGAGATGGAGGTGCCCATCTACTTCCTCCGCATTCAGATTGACATTGAGCAGGGGCAGGAGTATTGGGATCGTATGATAGACCGCATTTGTGGACTGGCAGAGCCACAGCCCGCGCCACAGTGGAGTAACAACGTGTTGTAACGTCACTCAGACCCGGCATACTCCCGGGCGGTTGCAGCGCAGGCCGAATGTGAGCCCGCAGAGCGCAAAGAGACTGTATATACCGGCTATCCAGAGGTCGGGAGAAGGCATTTGCATGGCCGGACTGGCCGCCCAGGCCAGCATCCCACCTCCCACAAAACCCAGCCCCTGCGCCAACCCGGAGAGTGCCAGCGTGGTGCCTTCATCGGCAGAACTCTCCACTATCAAGGTCATCCCCAGAGCAAAGATGCTGCCCAGGCATAACCCCAGAAGACCTGCAAAAAAAGGCCAGACCGCCAGTGGTGCCAGCAATAGACCCCAGCAACAGACAATGGAAAGCAGAATGGCAAGTACCATGAGATTTCCCCGCCCGCCAAGCCAATGTGTTACATGCGGGCACAACAGTGCAGCGGGTATCTGAAATGTAGTGGAGAGCGCCAGGACAAGCCCGGCTTCCACCACGGGCAGGCCGCGCCGCCTCATCAGTGTGGCCAGCCATACGACCAGCAGCCAGGCTCCGGCTACACGGAAGAGGTAGAACAGGCTGACATCCCAGGCCTTCGATTGCCGAAGCAACGGTGCGATGGGTGCACGCACCGTGCGAAGTTGCTGCCGCTGTTGTGGGGAGAAGATGATGAGCTCTGCCCACAACAGCGTGGCTATCAGCAATGGCAGCGCCCAGAACAGTAGCCCGGGCCGCCAGCCGCCCAAGGCCAGAGCCACCGGTGCAGATGAGCCGGCACCCACTGCCGTACCCAGGCTGACACAGGCGGTGTAAGCTCCCATGAGCTGGGGAATACTGCCGGAGAACTCCTGTTTGACAATGCCGAGAATAACCGAGCCTGTAATGCCCAGCCCGATGCCGATGACCACTGTGCCGCCATACAGTCCGGACAGTGTGCCGCAACTGCGCCATGCCACCCCGCCAATGGCCATCAGGAGGGCGTAGATAATGAGAATCCTGGGCTGGATGAGCTCTGCCAGTCGGGCACCTAGCGGCGCTGCAATACCCAGCGACATGATAGGCAGCAAGCCGAAGAGTCCGCTGCCCTCCACGCTCAACCCCAAATCCCGCATCAGAAAGACCAGCAGAGGGTCGGCTGCAGAAAAACTCATACGCAGATTGAAACTCACCAGCAGGAAAATGATGATGAAGTGGATACGGTTATTCTCTTGCATAGTCATGTATTTCTACTCTCATCGGTGAGTGTTAGCAATCTATATTGCTACCATGCAGCAGAAAAGACTTGCAAATCCGTAGAAATTTGCTATAAACTCCCCGCACAAAGTCAGTATCATACGACATTATGAACAAGTTTGCCTGTATCGTCCTTGCCGCTTCCCCCGCCATGATTGCTACCGCTCCAGCTCAGGAGCAGAAGTTTACTGTGCAGGATTATATCCGCACTCAGATGGCTCTTCTGAACGGTATGAATGAGTTGCTGGCTCTCAAACACATTGCTGAAGACCCGGGAGATGTGGCCAAGGCCATCAATCAGCTTACGCAGTACGGTGCTGCACTGGTAAGCCTTAAGAGCAGCCTGAACGCGGATGAGCTTGCTGCCGCTCAGGGGAATCTGGAGGCTGACCCCGCGGCTCAGGCTATCGGAGCCGCTTTCATCAATGCCGTGAATGCTCTGGCAGACCAGAATTTCTACGGCAGCAACGAGCTGGCTACCGCAGTGCAGAACTTTGCTGCTGTATTGGGCCGCATGTAAGCCTGTATGAGAAACGCGCTGCTTCTTCTGTTTGCACTGGCTGCTTTGTGTCTGTGCTCTTGCGTGATGCAGACGCATGAGCGCATGCTGGACATGGCAAAAGAATATGAGGCCATTGTCGAACTGCCGGATGTGGTGTACCGGAAGGGCGGGCGCTTCTTCGTGTTGGGCGTGCGTACCACGGTGCGCCGCAGCGAGCGCAGGCTGATAGATGTTCCCATGCTGGATGGCGCATTGGGTGGCCCTGCGGGAGATAAAACCGGGATTTATACGATGGTGCCGGGCTCAACGCATCAGTTGGTGTACCGGGAGTTTAGCCTGAGATACGGCGCGAAACCTTTTGCTGTGTCCACATACGCCCACAGTAGTTCCGGCGTTGGGAACACACCACCGCCGGATGATGCCCCGGCCTGGTCCCAAGGTTCGGTCTATAAAAATATGGGCTGGCACCCCTACTACAACAAAAAGGGGGAGATAACGTCCTGGTTCCAGTACAACATCGAGGACTTGCACTTGCGCGAGAAAAAGGGCAAATGGCTGGATAAGTTGCCCACCGGTGCGCATCCGGCGTTCCATACCGACGAGCAGATAAAAAATCACCCTGTGTTGAGAGGAGAAACGGGGGCGGGGTGGTATTACCTATCCGACCTCAGTGAGGAGCGTGTGGACAAATCTCGTGCTCTGTATGCCTACCCGCTTGCAGCAGTGTGTTGGCTGGTGCCGGATGCTCCCTTTACCATAGCCACGCATCTGCTGGCTACCCCCATTTTTCTTTGGGACTTTGTGCTGCGAATTCCATAGACGGCGTAGAGATATTTTTGAAGCCAGGGGCGGTAAACCGGAAGTTCTCGTGTGCTATTTCACTATGCGTCTGCAGTGGCATAAGCGCATTTATCTGACCTGGGCGGGTACAGCATTGCCGCCACTTTGTACCCATAAGTGGGTGCCGGGAGCACTGTGCTCAGATTTGACGTAGGCGATGGCATAGCCGTGGCCATTGGCCGGGGAGTTACAGCTGCTGGTGATATTGCCGATGTGGTGCCCATCTGAGTCGTGCACCGCGTCCCCCGGTGCAAACTTATGGCCGGGGCTTCCGCTGTGCAGTGATACCAGGCAGCTGTTGTCATTTTCCGGGTGCACCCCGGCCCCCGTGTACTTCTTGTCGTTGGCGCACAGGTTGCCCCATCCTGCGCTTTCTGCTCCCAGGGCCTCGGCATCTTTCTCGACATCTGCCCGCCCTCGCTCCAGTCGCAAAAATTCCCGTAGTCTGCTACCGCACGGAATAGCTCCCGCCGTCATCAGTTGCTCAAACCACGCTATCCCGGTAGCCGCAGGGCAGAACAGCTCCAGGCTCTCATCACTTACCAACCCGGCTCGCGTCAGCAGGCACTGCTGCCCACCGCGCCGGAAACTGCAAAACTCCCCACGCTGCGGAAGTTCCGCTGCAAAATGAACCTTCGACAGCACTTTGTCTGCATCCGGGCCTAGCAACGCTATGGCACACAATCGGTCTGTCTCGTTTTCCAGCTTCAGCGAGCCGTGCCGTATGGAGCGCTGCAGGGAGTCAAAGTCTGCATCCGCCTGCGAGGCAGAACCTATGAGAAAGAACCTCCCGGCACTTTCCCGGCATAGGGTAATGCGGTCCATTATCATTCCCTTGTCCGTCAGAAGCAGTGTCTGTTGGGTATGCCCGTCGCAACAGTCGGAAATGCGGTTGCTCAGCAGCTGCTCCAGTTGCTCCAGTGCGCCGTTGCCGGTCAGCCGGAACTTTCCGACGTGGGAAATATCGAATATGCCGCATGCTGAGCGGGTAGCCATGTGTTCCTCTATCAGGTCTGTGTATTGCTGTGGCATGTTCCAGCCGGCTTCGTTGCTCAGGCCGGCTCCCAGACGCCTATGCAGCGGGGTGAGCGGGGTTTCTTTCATACTCCCGGATTGTGTATTATTTCCTATTGTTTTACAAGAAGTTAGCACAAACTGTTAAATGCTGATAAATGCAGAAAAAGTCTTGCTATTCTGTATCCTGTATGCTATCCTCTCTGCGTCATGGCTAGTAAATGTTCTCTTTTCTGTGTTACAGCACTTCTGGCGAGCTCTCTGGGACTCTCCGCGGTGGATTTGTCCTCTGAATTGGCCAGCGGCTCCATCTGGCGTAAAGACCGTCAGAACGTTTGCTCTACCGATTTTGTGGGCCTTCGCTACATGCCCATTGATGACTATACCATTCGTCTCTGCCCCCGCCTGACTGTGGCAGAGGCAGATAATAATGCGCAAAAGAAGAAAGCAAGTCTGAAGGCTAAGAGTGACCTTACGATTGGTAAGCTGGAGTTTGGTGAGACGATTGTGCGCTGGAATCGTGACAGCAATGACACGATGAACATGCTGGGACTTGTCTATAATCGCGGCGATGATGGCGAAATCACCAAGGCCGAGTTTGCGAAGCTGATTAAAAAATCCATTAAGGAACTTGACGCCATGACCTCCAAAGTCGGTTATGTGCGAGAGTCGAAGGGCAAGGGTGATGAAGACCATGTGGGGCTGCCCGGTCTGCGCCATTGGTACTGGGAATGGGCGGATGGTGTGCTTCTGCTGGAGGCCTCTGCCACCGAAATGGAGAACGGTGAGATTCGTCCCGAATTTATTCGCCTGAAGATGGGGCCGACCCCGGAGGCTATCGCCACTGGTGGTGCTGATAATTTCTCCAGCGGAAAGTGGATGCAGCAGAATGTGAAGAAGGAGGGCGGTAAGGTCTATATTGCCGGTATTCCCATGGTAGACCAGGGCCAGAAAGGATACTGCGCCGTCGCCACGGTGGCTCGTGTGTTTGCATATTACGGTGCCGATGCTGTGGATCAGCACGCACTGGCTCAGCTCTGTGATACCTTGACAGAGGGTGGTACCTATGTGCATCTCATCGAGAAGGCTTTGAATGACATGGGCAAACAGTTCCATTTCCTTCCCCAGATTCTTTGCTACTCGTATAATTGCAAAGGGGGTATCCCGAGCAATCAACTGAAGGATTTTGTTGAGTCCTATGTCAATAATGGTGCACCTGTTATCTGGACAATTGATGGACACATGCGCATGATTATCGGCTACAACAAGTCCACAAATGAGATTTACTACAGCGACTCCTGGGGGCAGGGACACGAGATGAAGCCTATGTCTCTCAACAAGGCCGCTAAAATGACCATTTGTCTGCACGTCATTGTACCCACCAGATAATCTGCTGATATCATGCCTCCAAAAGCAACAAGTCACCGAAAGCAGGTGCGCATGCGCGGCCGCAAAGGCGGGGCTAAAAAACAGCCTCGCAATATGACCGTGGTGTGGTGTCTTCTGGGACTTCTTGTGGGGGGGCTGCTACTGGCTCTCTTTCAGACCGGGGGCGAACAGGAGAAAAAGCCACGTCGCCCTCAAATTCGCCGAACGGTGAAGGAAGAGGTGAAACCGGCTCCCGTTGTTGTACCTGAAGAGGTCGTTCAGCCTGCGGATGAGAATCCTTCTCCGGAGTCCCCCGAGAAATCGGAATCTGTTCCGGAAGAAATTCCCAACGTCCCGTCTGAGATTGCTGCTCCTGAGAGTGCTGCTCCTGAGGAGCTGCCCAATGTTCCGGATGCAAGTTCGCCGGATGCCCCGGACTCGGAGGCGGATGAAGGTGACGATGATGATTCGGGAGACACCAGAGAATCTCGTCTGGATGCAACAGCTCCGAATGGTGAGTATTACATCGATATGGAGACTCGCTCCTTGCTCTTCACCGATGATGCTTCGTTGAATGACGAGAATCTGGAGATTTACCTGGAGGAGACCTATGCTGAGACTGAATCTGAGCGCTACGATGAAGAAGCCGCCGAGCGTACCGATGAAAACAAGCAGGTCAAGTAAATAACGTCTGTAATCATTTGACAAATTGCCCCGAATCCGTTTTGTGCGGGTTCGGGGCTTTCTTCTGAGGAGGTTTGTATTTTCAATCAGTCCTTAGCGGATTTGGGGTCGATGGCATCGCGCAGGCCGTCGCCCAGGAAGTTGAGAGCCAGCAGGGTGAGGCAGAAGAAGAGAGCGGGGAAGAAGAGCAGCTCCGGAGTGACCTCCATGCGGTCAGCTCCTTCCTTGATGAGGGTACCCCAGGAGGAATTGGGCGCCTTGACACCCAGACCGATGAAGGAGAGGGTGGACTCCGTGAGCATAATTCCCGGCACGGCCAGTGTGGTGTATACCACCACAGTACCCAGCAGGTTGGGCGCAATATGGCGGAAGAGAATATTGAGGTGCCCCAGACCGAGGGATTGAGCGGCCATGATGTATTCCTGTCCCTTGATTTCGAGTGTCTGGGTGCGGACGATGCGGGCGAGTGTGAGCCAGCCCAGCGAGCCGATGGCTATGAAGAGAGGCACCAATCCCAGGATGGGAGCTACAGCTTCGCGGCGCCAGCCGGTGGCCTCCACAATAGTAGCCGTGAGCCGGCGGCTGGGTTCTTCGATGCTCAGCGAGAACACGATAACCAGCACAATGAAAGGCAAGGCAAAGAGAACATCCACCGTGCGCATCATGAAGGCATCCGTCCGCCCGCCCACATAGCCGGAGATGAGTCCGTACACCAAGCCGATAACCAGTGCCACCACTGTGGCTACCAGCCCCACCAGCAGGGAGATGCGCCCTCCGTAGAGAACACGGGCCAGCAGGTCGCGCCCCAGCTGGTCGGTGCCGAAGGGGTGTGCCCAGGTGCAGGGGCCTGCAATGTTGTTGAGGTCGGTGGCGTTCGGGTTAGCAATGCAGGGGAAGAGCGGCAGCACGAAGCAGGCCAGTACCATGAGTAGCAGAAAGCCCAGCGACACCATGGCAGCACGGTTGCGGCTGAGGCGCTGCATGGCGTCCTGCCAGAGGGAGTTTCCTTGCGTGTATGTTGATTTGGCCATGGCGGGTGTGTTATGCGGCTCCCTGCGAACGCAGGCGGGGATTGAGGGCTACGAGGGCGAGGTCTACGATGAGGTTAGCACCGACGATGAGTATACCGTAGCAGAGCACCAGCCCCTGGATGAGGAAATAGTCGCGGTCGGTTGTGGCATTGACAAAGTGCAGGCCCATGCCCGGCACCTGGAAGCAGGTTTCCACCACAAAGGAACCGGTGATGAGGGCGGCAAAGGCCGGCCCTAGGTAAGACACAGCCGGTAGCAACCCGCTGCGCAGGGCATGCACCACCAGCTGGCGCACAACGCTTGCACCCTTGGCGCGGGCGGTGCGCATGAAATCTTGCGAGAGTACCTCCAGCATACCGCCACGGGTGAGGCGAGCCAGATATGCCGCATTGATAAGCCCCAGCGTGAGGGCAGGCAGCACCGCGCAGAGGGGATTGTCCCACCCCGCCACGCTCAGTCCCGGCACATGCATGCCAAGTGTTTTGCCAAAGAGGGGAGCTATCACAAACGCAGGTACGCAGATGCCCAGCATGGCGGCAAACATGAGCAGCGCATCCGGCCATCGGTTTTTGCAGCGGGCTGCCAGCATGCCCGCCGGTATGCCTACAACAATGGCTATACCCATGCCCAGCACACCCAGCCACAGGGATACGGGGAAGGCCTCCGCAATGATGTCGCTTACCTGCATGCCTTCCCGCACCAGCGAGGGACCGAAATCTCCCTGAGTAAGGATATTTTTCCAGTAATTAAAATATTGCACCAAGGCACTCTGGTCCAGCCCATAGAGGGCATTGAGCTGCTCCATGACATGCTGCGGCAGCTTTCGCTCGCCCAGGAAAGGGTTGCCCGGCAGCATACGCACCAGGAAGAAGGTGATGGTCTCCAGCACAAACACCACGAGGGTACCCTGTGCCAGTCGCTTAAGGAGTAACTTTGTCATGGCTTCACTTGCACGGCATCGAGGGGGAAATTGTCCAGTAGTCGCGGCTGCCAGCCGCCCACATGGCGGGATGAGCGCAGGTAGGTGCGCTGGCTGTGGTAGAGGGGCAGGATGGGCTGCGACTGTAGCATGAGTTCCTCTGCCCGCTGAAGATGGGCTCGGCGCTCGCTGGCATTGCCGGTACTGCGAGCTGCAGCAAGAGCCGCATCAAAATCTGTGCTGCCCCAGCCGGTGCAGTTGTTGCCACCGCCGCTGCGCCACAGCTCTACAAAGGTGGCCGGGTCCAGATAATCACCGCTCCAGGAGGATGAGGAAATGTCGTATTCCATGTTCTGCTGGGCTGCTTTGTAGGCCGTCCACTCACAGGAACGGATGTCCACATGGATACCCAGCACTTTCTCCCACATGGCCTGGATGGTCTCTGCCATGACGCGTTGTACATCGCGGGAGGTAGTCATGAGCTCCAGCACCGGAAAACCCTTGCCGTTGGTATAACCGGCCTCCGCCAGCAGCCGGCGGGCTTCTTCCTCCCGCTGCGCCTGGGTGGGTGCCTGGGCAGGGGGCTTCACGGCATAACCCGCACCTGGCGGGGTAAAGGTGGTGGTGGGGGTGCCGGCTCCACGTACCACTTTGCCCACCAGAGCCTCGCGGTCTATAGCCAGACTGAGAGCCCGGCGCACGCGCAGGTCGTTCAGC
This sequence comes from Akkermansia sp., assembly GCA_017415555.1. Taxonomy (GTDB): domain Bacteria; phylum Verrucomicrobiota; class Verrucomicrobiia; order Verrucomicrobiales; family Akkermansiaceae; genus Akkermansia. The sequence continues at coordinate 13,533 of JAFQGF010000014.1, read as the reverse complement.
GGCGGGCGGGCGGTGTTCAGTCGGTAGAAAATCGTGCAGTAATAGGGGTCGCGGCAGAAATCCTGTGGGTGTTTTGCTGCAGCATGAGCCAGCATTTCCGGCGGCACATTGTTGGAGATGTGCAGCTTGCCGCCCATGTACATGCGGGTCTCGGTGTAGCCGTTCACGATGGGTAGGAAGCGGATGCCCCTGTTCTTCAGCTCGTTGGCGCGCTGGTAGAGAGGGTTGGGGCGCACGCTCAGAAAATCGTTGAACCTGTGGCCATCCAGCACATAGGCACCATTGCCCACCCAGTTCTCCGGGCGTGTCCACAGGCTGCGGCGGTCGAGCATCCCTCCCAGGGCTTCCACTTTGTGGGTGGGAATGGGATACCATGTGTAGTGCAGCAACAGGCGCGGCAGGTGTGGTGTGGGTCCACTGAGGGTGAGCTGCAGGGTATGGTTATCGGTGGCTTTTGCTCCCACCTGTTCCCAGGCGCACTCCCCTTTGTTGAAGGCCTCTGCATTCTGCAGCGGGTAGAGCATCTCGGCATACTTGCCGGCAAACTGAGGGTGCAGCAGTCTGTGGTATGCGTACACGAAGTCATGGGCAGTCAGCGGTGTCCCATCGCTCCATTTTGCCTCCGGATTCAGGTGAAAAATCCACACGTCGGCCTGCTCATTGTGCTCCCAGCTTGTGGCTGCACCGGGCAACACGTCGCCGTCTGCTGCGGCCGAGGGGCGCACCAGCCCCTCCAGTAGTGAACAGATAATTTTGCCGTCGGCCACGGCCGTCGCTTTGTGCGGGTCCTGGCTCTGCGGTTCCGAGTTATTGCCCAACAGCAGTACCCCGGCTTCCGCAAATCTCTCTGCAGAGCTTTTCTGCTCGCCGCACCCCGTCAGAAGACAGGCCAGCGCCACCATGGCGGTTATCCGTATCACGGGCGCGAGTCTAGCATATCCGCCCCTGTCATGCAAGTCATTTTGACAGCAGCTGTCATAGAGGCGCATGCGTTTATGCTTGCATTGAAGCACGAAAAGGAGTAAGATTCCGGCATGGACGTACCGTACATATTGCGAGCGGTTTTCGAGATTCTGGTTATCTGGGTTGTCTTGTACCAGATTTATCGTGCGTTCAAGGACTCGCGTGCGGCGGCCATTCTGGGTGGCCTTCTGCTGATTGTGGTATTGGGTGGTGTTCTGCTGGAGCTCACGCATGCTGCTGTGTTGCAACAGATTGCCGGGTCATTCCTCGGGCCGGGGACGCTGCTTATCATGCTGCTGATTCTCTTCCAACCGGAGTTACGTAGTGGTCTTGCCAGGCTGGGGGCGCACCGTCTTTTTGGCAATCTCTGGCGCAGGGAGCAGAATCTGGACTTCATTTCCTGCATCTGCGAGTCCGTTTCCTTCCTGGTGAGTAAGCGCTACGGGGCTCTCATTGCCATCTGTCGTAACAACAAGCTCTCCGAGTATGTGAAGACCGGTACAGAGTTGGATGCCGTGTGCAGCCGCGAGCTTATTGGTACGATTTTCATGCCCAAGACGATGCTGCATGACGGCGCTGTCATCATCAACAATGAACGCATTGTGGCGGCGGCCTGCATTCTACCCGTTTCAAATCGTGAGCTGAAGGATCGCTCTCTGGGGCTGCGCCATCGTGCCGGCATTGGTCTGGCCGAGGCATCGGATGCCGTGGTGATTATTGTTTCCGAGGAGACGGGGTCTGTCTCCCTGGTGGTGGGTAATATGGTGCAGAGGGATATTTCTGTGCAGATGCTCTCTTCCCGATTAACTGAACTTATCTACAATCATGTCTCTACTGAGCAAAATACGTCACCTGTTAAACCCTGAGCATCGCAGCATTCGCTCGCGTATTATCAACAACTGGAAAGCTAAGCTTATCTGCTTGCTTATAGCTGTGTTGGTTTGGTTCTGGGTAGAGCTGCGCTATGTGGATGCCGATTCTGAGTGGGGGCTGGAGGAAATTCGTCTTTCCATTCCGGAGTAAAAGTTTTTTATGCAAAATTATTTTATAGCCGGTACGGATAGTGGGGTCGGTAAAACCTATGTAACCTGTGCTCTGTTACGGGATATTTGTGCTGCGGGCATAGATGCCATGGGCTACAAACCGGTAGCCTGCGGTGCTCGTTCAGAAGCTCGGGATATCCGCGAGGCTGCCGGGCGGTGTTCTTATAGTCTCGAAAGCATCAATCCCGTGTACCTGCGCACCCAGGCCGAGCCCATCATGGCAGCTGAGCTGGAGCATGCGGTTATCTCCCGGTCTGCGCTGGTGGAGGGGTACGAGAAACTTGCATCAGCCCATCAGCTTGTGCTGGTGGATGGTACAGGCGGCTGGGAGACGCCGCTGGCTCCCGGTCTGAGCATGGCCGATGTAGCTCAGGCTCTGGCTTTGCCTGTTATTCTTGTGGCAGATAATCGCCCCGGTGCGGCGTCCGCAGTTCTGCTCACTCTGCGGGCTATTCGTTCGCGTGGCCTCAGCTGTGCGGGGGTGGTGCTCAATCACATCGGAGAGGAATGGAGCACTGCCTCCGTGACTAATGCTCGCGTGATTCATGAGCTTACAGGGCTGCCTATCCTGGCAGAGTTTATCCACGGGCAGGATTATATCGACGCTACTGAAATCCTGGTCTGACGTGCGGCCTTTATGCTTGGCCGGCACTCTGTAAATACCGATGGCGGCATCCCGTCTGTAGTGTAAAAAAGCCCATTCCTGTGCGGAATGGGCTTGGAAAAGGTAATATCCTGTGTATCAGCGTTGACCGCCAGCGGCACGAATGACATCTGCTGCGGCTCGGTTGCGCTCATCCGTGGCTTTGTACAGTGCGGTCTCGCCTTCATTGTCGCGAGCGTTCACATCTGCCCCGGCGGCAATCAGTACCTTGATGATGGCTACGTTGCCTTCATCTGCTGCTACCATAAGAGCTGTCTCGCCGTCCTCATCGCGGGCGTTAACATTGGCTCCCGCTGCAATAAGGTTCTTCACGGCGTGCAGATTGCCATTGTCGGCGGCCTCCATGAGCGCGGTCTCTCCATCGTTGTCTGTTACGTTCACGTTTACGCCTCCGGCCAATACTGTCTGCAGGCTGGCAGCACTGTCTGCTGCGGCTCGTAACACGCGCTGGCGTGCGCTGTTGTAGTCATCATCCGCATAGACTGCGGTTGCAGTTGCTACGATTACTGCGGCTATTTTCGTGATGCTCGTGTTCTTCATATGCGTTGTTCCTTTCTGTTTTGTCGGCTGCGCTCTTTTTAGCCTGTTTTTATCCGTATGTCAAGAAAAAATATACAAAAACAATAGGAAATATGGAAAATGACGATGTTTGTGCGAAAATGGAATGGGAATCAGCGGGGTGCAACAGGCAGGAAGTCCACAAAATGGGAGTGAAGGTCAACGCGCGCGGGAACGACGTCAATTGTATCACCGGGCAGAATGTAAGCCCCATCCAGAGCGCTCCATCTGTGGGCATGGGGTTCGTAGAACCAACGGCTTCCGAGCGAGTCGGACAAATCACCGCCGGAGATGAAGCCGCGCATCTGCAGGCGGGGAATTTCTACCGCCAGCCCCTGGGGGTAGGTATCGGTGACGACTGCCTGCCAGTGCTGTGGGGTATCTTTTTCGCATTCATCGGCCAGGAAAAGAGCCAGCATTGTCTGCTGCGCCTCGTGTTCTGCGGCGGCGGAATTGCGCTCTGTTTCTGAGATGTGTTCCGCCAGCTCAGCGAGGGCACCGGGGTGGGGGAGGTGTACACGAGCCTGCCTGCCATGGGCGAGTTTGTCGAAGCCACGGTGGACGATGAGGTCTGCATAGCGGCGGATGGGGCTGGTAAAGTGGCAGTAGTCACCTTTGGCCAGACCAAAGTGGCCGCGGGCTTGTGTGGCGTAGCGGGCGCGCATCATCGACTTGAGCAGGGCCACCGTCAGGAGCTGTTCGTCAGCATGCCCGCGAATTTCAAGCATCACGCGGCTGAGCTCTGCGCGGGAGGTCAGGCTGCCGGCCTGTATACCATAGCTGCGGGCAGAGAGAGCAAACGCATGCAGTTTGGCGGGATCCGGCTCTTCATGAACGCGGTAAATTGTGGGGACGAGGGCGGCTTTCAGCGCGCGGGCTACAGCTTCATTGGCTGCGAGCATGAACTCCTCAATCATGCTGTGAGCCGCGTCGCTGTGCTCAGTGTGTACGTTGATGGGGTGCCCGTGGTCATCCAACTCAACACGCAGTTCCGGCATTTCCAGCATCAGGGCCCCCTGTTGCACGCGGCGTTCACGCAGCGTGGCTGCGAGGCGATTCCCCAGGCGCAGCATGTGGTCTATTTCTTCGTTGCCACTGCTCCCGCTATTTTCCAGCACACTCAGAGCTTTCTCGTAGCTCAGGCGGGCTCGGGAACATATTACGGCATCTGCAAAGCGGGTATGTACGGTTTCTCCGCGGCGGTTGATGCGCATGAGGCAGAGTCGGGTAAGACGGTCTTTCCCCGCCCGCAGAGAGCAGAGGTCATCGCAGAGGCGCGGGGGCAGCATGGGTAACACTCGGTCGGGCAGGTAGGTGGAGTTGCCCCGCAGCGCTGCCTCGCAATCCAGCGCGGACCCCGGCCGCACATAATAGCTTACATCAGCTATGTGTACAGCAAGCTCCATGTTACCATCCGGCAGTTCGCGCAGGGAGATGGCATCATCGTAATCTCTTGCGCTTTCCGGGTCGATTGTCACCACGCAGCGCATTCTCCAGTCCTCCCTGTGTGCCAGCTCCTCCTCCAGGATTTCGCGGGGCAGGGACTCAGCCTCCTGCAGCACGGCAGGCGGAAATGTGTCCCGCAGGGCATAACGATGCATCGTGGCGGTAATATCCACTCCGGCATTGTTCGGCCAGCCCAGAACCCGGTCGATACTGGCTGTCGCAGCCATTTTGCCGCGCGGGTAACTTTGAATGCCGGCGGTAATGACCATGCCGGCGAGCAAATCTCCGGGTGGAGGTGTGGTGAGTACAACTTGTTCCGGCGCTGTGCGGCCATCGCCTATCAGGAAGCCATAGCGCCCACCGGGGCGGTAAATGCCAACCCAAGTGCCGCTGCGGCGCTCCAGTATCTCGTCCACTCGCACTTGCAATTGTACTGCCTCTGGCGCGGGTGTGTGGCGGTTGTGGCGCCGCCCTTGTCGCGGGGCTGCACGCCGCAGGCTGGCCCGCACTAGGTCTCCGTCCATAGCTCCGGCATCCCGCAGGGGGAGTACGGGGATTTCTACCACGCTGTTCCCCTCTGTTTGTACCAGGCGGCGCAGCTGTTCCTGGCCTGCTGCATTTGCAATAAATATGTATTTTCCTTTTTTCAGCTGGCGGATACGGCCGGTCAACGCCTCATCCACCGGGACTCGCAGGGCATAGCGAGCCTGTCGCAATCGCAGAAGTCGGCCTTTCTCCTCCCAGTGGCGTATAATGGCTCGCAGTTCTGCCCTTTCTCGGGAATCTATACCCAGCCCCCGCGCTATGCCGGAAACATCCTGCGGCTCATAGTCCGGGGCTTTCAGGTAAGCCTCCAGTTGCTCTGCCAGCGCATCATTCATGTGTGGTGCCTGTTATCTCAGTCCGTGGCATCTTTTATCAACTCTGTCACGTCGTCCACGCTGTCTGTCACATCTTCCAGTTTGTCTCCGGCGCGCATCGTGGCCACATCCATCACATCCATTGTCCGAATGCGTTGTTTGAGGGAGGTACCCGTGTTTTGGAGGCTGAACTTGCGAATGGTATAGGCCAGCTTGTGTGCCCAGAACTCCAGGTTGGAATCTGCATTGCCACTGCGCTTGTAAGCCTCTGCCCGGGTATAGCGGGGAAGTTTGCGGTTTTCGTCTTTAAATGCCATCATCAGTTCCCCGGTGTGGTTGTTGCGAACGATACCCTCGATGCAGATGTCGCCGGAGGATGCCGGGGCGGCCATGGTGCTGGTAAACGGAACCGGCGACCAGAAGGATAATACTTCCACCAATACGCGCAGGATGGGACGCTGGGGGCTGAAATGCACCACGGCCAGGTCTATCGTCACGTCTGCATGGGCACTCGGGGTGGTGCAGAGCGTCCAGTTTGTGCGGTTTTTCTTGTTGATTTCCTCCAGAGCTGTCCGAAGTTCGCGCGTGATATAGCCGTGCATGTGCTCACGCATTTCTTTGGCTGCAATGGGAGCTTTTTTCTGTATGGCCTTCACATTCAGAGGTCGCACATAGATAATGCCACTTTTCTGTGCCAGCTGGGCTTTGCCTTTCCCATTCAGCCAGATGCCCTTTACGCCAAGTTTGGGGGTGTGCTCCAATTGCACGCTGTACAGCCCGCTTTCGGATTCGAGCGTACGGCTGCTGCATGCGCCCAACAGCAGGCAGAGCAGGGGCAGCAGAAGGTTGTTTATTCTGAGCATTTTTATCATGGCGCGGATAATGTAGCAGGTTTTGTGGCATTTTCAATGCTTTTTTCCGTAAAATGTTAAATTTCTCTTGACTTTTCAGTTGTTTGGTGGCATCCTGTGCGCCCACCTCTGCCTCGTGGCAGTGGTGAGAAACACCCGGCGGGTGACTTATCTGCGCACCGACGTCGGAAGAACTCCAAACAAACTCAATTTCAAACATTCATTCACACAATGACAAATCTTACTCTTAAGGTCAGCAAGCGCGAAGTGCGCGGTACCGGCAAGCTTAACGCTCTCCGTGCTCAGGGTTTCATGCCCGGCGTGGTGTACGGTCCCGCCGTTAAGGAGAACATCAACATCCAGGTGAAGGTTTCCGATGTTCGCGCCCTTCTCAACAGCGTGGATTCCGACAGCTTCCTCGTGAACCTTGACCTCGATGGTACCACCATCCTGGCTATGGTGAAGGACGTGCAGCGCAACTTCCTTACCGATTCCACCAATCACATGGACTTCGAGGCCGTGACCCCGGATTCCGTGGTGAAGACCAAGGTGGAGGTGAAGCTCGTCGGTACTCCGGTGGGCGTGGGCATGGGTGGCGTGGTACACCAGATTGTGTACGAAGTTCCCGTTAAGTGCGCTGTTAAGGACATTCCCTGCTGCGTGACCGGCGATATCTCTGCCGTGAAGCTTGGTGAGTCCTTCCGTCTGGGCCAGGTAGAGCTTCCTGCCAACGTTACCACTCCCTTCAATGGTACCGTGGTGCTCGCTTCCGTTGTGAAGCCCTGATTTCTTTCTTGTTTGTTTAATACTCATCAAAGCCGTCGTGCATTCAGCACGGCGGCTTTTGTATACCGATGTCGCTCCGTCTTTTTTTCGGCATCGTAATAGTTATAGATTGAGCTTGTCTAATATGCTGTGTGGGGGTAGCATAAGAACCTATGATAATTCTGAAAATGACAAGCTTAGCTGTATTATTTCTTTTGGGTCTGGCGTCCTGCAGTTCCGGTGGCGGTGGTAACATGTCCGAGTCGGATTTAATCTACAGCCCCGATGACCCTTGGAATATGTAAGCAATCAAACAAATGGAGCCAACAACTTGACTGCTCCTGCCGGTAGAGCTAAGATGGGACCGCTATGAGTATACATAAAATTACTGTTGTGGCGCTGGTGGCTCTGCTGAGTCTTACCGGTTGCAAGACCTCATTCAGTGGAAGTCTGAGTGCTGCTCAGCCTGTACAGCGCTGAGTGGATAAAGAGAAAATATAACAAAATCGAGGGGGCGTGCCTATTGGTGCACGCCCCCTCGATTTGATGAAAAATATGCGGAATCAGCCTCTGTATTTGGCCTTGGCGTGCTGCCAGATGGCAAAGGCTGCGCAGAGAACATTGGGTACCCAGAGGACGATGTAGGGGGCAATGCCGGAGGATTTGCGGGAAAGCTCACAGAATACCAGAGAAACGAAGTATACGGCAGCCACGATAATGCCGAGCGCAAAGCCGGTAGAGGTGTCCTTGCGGCGGGCAGTGATGGCCAGCGGTACTCCAATCAGAGAGAACACGAGGCAGGCGCAGGCAAAGGACGCGCGCTGAATTCCCTCCGTGCGGAGCTCCAGCTCCGTTTTTTTGGACATGGAGGACTTGTAGTAGTTCAGGTCACTTCTGGTAGCCTCCCACAGGTTGGCTGCACAGGGGAATGCCGGCGGATTCTTTTCAGCGGCGGTCACACACTTATTCAGAAAATTGGCATCCACAGAGCGAACGATGTCCCAGTGTGAGAGGATTTCATTAATCTCTATATTGGAGAGTCGGTTAGCCTTAAGGCGACGGCGTGTTTTGAGGGGGATGTGAATCTGGAGGGGCAGCTCCTGAATGAGGGGCATATTGGTGGCATTTCCCGTGTTGTGCTCAATGGCAGCATTGTAAAGGATGAGGCTGAGCATGCGGGTTTCGCGGTTGAACTCACCCACAAATGCCGTCTGTGCATGCATGGTAGCGAGGCCTTGCATACCGGTTTTGGCGGCACCGCTCTCGGTAATGGGGTAGATGTGCACGCCATGCAGCATATCTCCGTTTCTCCCTTCGATGTAGAGCTGTACACCATCCAGCTTGGTAACGCCGCCTCCTGCGGTGAGCAGGTTGCGCGGGTTCTCCATGGCTGCATTCATCACAAGCTCGCCCATGGCTCGCTTACCCTTGGGGGCAATCTCGATGTTGATGTAGTAGCAAAGGCAGGAGAGCGCCAGCCCCATGCCGATGGCCGGGCGGCTCAGTCGCCACAGACTCAGCCCTGCCATTCGCATGGATGTGAGTTCATTGTCCGCTGCCAGACGCCCATAGACCAGCAGTACCGCCGTCAGGAATCCCCACGGTACCGAGAATGTGAGGGAGAAGGGGATAACCTGCAAGATGAAATCTATCACGATGCTCGGCGGTGCACCACTTTCCACCAGCAGGGTATGCAGCTCTTTGAACAGTTGGCCCAGCAGCATAAGCAGGGTGAGCGACAACACCCCCAGGAATGTCACGGTGATGAGTTGGCGGAGTATGTAGCGGTCAATGGTATTCACGGTCAGGAGAGATTGATATAGTTTTGAAGAAGCTTCAGGCCGAGCATCTGACTCTTTTCCGGGTGGAACTGCGTGGCAATCATCCGCCCCCGGCGTATTGCGGCGGCAAAGCTGCAGCCATAGGTGCTGGTGGCGGCGATGATGCTGCTATCTTCCGGCTCCGGGAAGTAGGAGTGCACATAGTAGAAGTAGGGGGCACTGCCCATGCCTTGCCATATTGGGTCGGCCTGCCGGGTGGGGTGGACGCTGTTCCAGCCCATGTGGGGCACTTTCAGCTCACCCTCCGGGAAGCGGCGTACATGCCCTTTCAGAATCCCCAGACCATCAGCGCCCGGGCTTTCCTCACTGCTTTCGAACAGTATCTGGTAGCCAATGCAGATGCCCAGAAAGGGCTTGTCCTCATCTATCCACCGGCGAATAGGCTCCGCAAGCCCCTGGTCTCGGAGGGCTCGTGCACAGTCTCCGAAGGCTCCGACCCCGGGCAATACCAGATGCGTCACCCCCGCCAGCTCCGCTTCCGTGCGTATCAGTTTTCCTTCCATGCCGATGGCGCGGAAGGAGTTGCAGACGCTCGAAAGGTTGCCGGCTCCGTAGTCGATGATGCCCGGTGTAATCATACCTGTGTCAGATGGTGCCTTTGGTGGAGGGAATACTTTCTGCCGCGCGCGGGTCTGTCTCGATGGCCTGTCTGAGTGCGCGGGCAAGGCTCTTGAAGATGGCTTCGGCTATGTGGTGACCGTCCATGCCGTAGAAGACTTCCACATGCAGATTGCAGCGCAGGTTGTTGACGAGAGCCCGCAGAAACTCCACGGTAAGGGAAAGCGGCATGTTGGGGGCATCTGCCGCACCCTGCGGGGCGCGGAACTCCAGATATGGCCGGTTGGAAAGATCCGCCACGCAGCGGCAGAGGGTCTCGTCCATCGGCACATAGGAACAGCCGTAGCGACGGATGCCGCGCTTGTCGCCCAGTGTTTTCAGAATGGTCTCACCAATGACAATACCCGTGTCCTCAATGGTGTGGTGAGCGTCTACCTCCAGATCTCCTCTGGCCGATAATTCCATATCGATGAGGCTGTGGCGGGCGAGCAAGTGGAGCATGTGGTCAAAGAAAGCATGCCCCGTGTGGATGGTGCATTTACCTGTGCCATCCAGATTCAACGAGAGCTCTATATCTGTTTCACCTGTGGTGCGTCTGCAATCTGCGGTTCTCATGTGGCATTATTCTAGCACATTTATTTAAGCTTTGCCAACAGAAAATGCTGCGGATTGCGGTTTTTTTGCTTGCCATGGCGTGCGATGTATGGCAGATTGTGTGCGTAGGAAGTAAAAGCCCATGAAAAGTATCTGCTATATTTTAACTCTCGTGTTCGGTTTCTGTGGCCTCGGCCCTGCCGCTGAGCCGGTTTCTCCTGTTCACCCCGATACAGTATCCTTTGCCTGGGAGCAGCGCGAAACTAAGGCTAAGAAAAGCAAGAAACGCAATGTGGGCAAGGCCGCTCAGCAGAAGAAAAAAGCCCTGCGCGAGGCCGGAGTCAAAAAAGTCTACGCCAAGTCTCCCGGCGGTTGGCCGGACAAAGTGCCTGTGCCGGAGGAGACCACACTGAAGGAATCCCCCAAGCAGGGGCAGTTCTTTGTATACGAGACAAACAACTACGCCTTCTTTACCCCGGTGGCTCTGGACCCGAACGCCTGCGAGACTGTGGGTCGCCTCTTCGAATGCGCCTACGAGGCCAACAAAGCCGTGGGCGAGATTCTGCCGGTTCCCCGCACCAAGGAAGACCGCAGCAATAAGAAATATCGTGTGGAACTCTGGCCCACCAAACAACAGTACATCCAGCAGGGTGGCCCTTCCAACTCGTCCGGTGTGTATGCCTTTTCTGCTCGCCGCATTCCCGGTCAGCCCATGGTGTTCAATGAGAAGACTCTCGCTCAGGACAAGGTGATGGTGCCGTTCCCATCGCTGGGGCTGGGTTCAAACGGACAGGTCGTCAGCAACGATATTGAGACGCATACGCTTGTGCACGAGCTCACTCACCAGAACTTCGTTTACAACAACCTGCCCATCTGGTGCAACGAAGGCTGGGCCGAGTATATCGGTTATGTGCCATACGTTGGTGAGGATCTGGATTTTACCCGCTGCTTCGGCGTGATTCTCAACAAGGCCAAGACTCAGGGCGAGCATGGCGCGCTGGACTTTGATTTTCCGCTGGAAAACTTCCTGACCATGAGCCAGGAGGAGATGTACGGCTACATGGGGAACGGCAAGGATACCTATACCCTCGCCACCATGATTGTGACCTTCTATGTCCACATGTCCGGCAAGAAAGGCGTGGAAGCCATCAAGGCTTACATGCAGAGCATGCTGGATGGAGTCCCCGCAGATGAGGCCAAGGAGGAGCTTATCAAACCCTTCAAGAATGCCAAAGGGCTCCAGAAAGAGTTCATCAAAGCCTGGAAGCGCAAGAAAGTGGCGGTGAGCTTTGCCGATGCGGCGTAAGAGTGCCGCTCATTTCGCGTTGGAGTAAACACTTCCACGCTCATCTGTAGCGATGTTTTGTATAGTGCAGGGCACTGAGGTCGAAGCCGCGCCTCAGTGCCTCGCGTTTCATGGGCTCGAAGGCATCGGGTACTATCTGTGGTGAGCGGCTCAGAAACCAGAGGCAGGAGCCACCGGCGTTGGATACGAGCGCATTGCGGTAGAACTCATCCACTGCCAGGATATTGTAGTCCGAGGATATCAGGGGAAAAAATGAAACCTTCAATTGCCCCGGTGCCACTAGCGTGCCTGTGGCTTGCGCTTCTTTGCGACCGTGCCCGGCCTTCAGTCCGGAGTTGGTAATGCTGATACGACCATCCGGCCTGGCTTTGTACTCGGTGTATACTTCCTCCATCCCTTCTTCAAATGGAGTTTCGTATCGGGCCAGTTCGTACCAGCGTCCCAGGTACTGACTCAGATCCACATTGTCCGCAGGGCGGGTATCTGCCGTTTTGCCGGGATTGCGTTGGAATAGATAATAAAGCAGGGCACGTAAAATCATCGTATCTTCGAGACTCACCGACTCGCCTCTGTGTTTAATGTCTGTTATTGTTAATACATGACAGTAAATTGCAAGATTGGACTTGTCAATCTCAGCCGAAAGGCGTAAACTCTTCGGCCATGAAAGCTCTCGTCAAAACGAAGGCCGATAAAGGTCTCGAACTGGTAGAGGTTCCGATGCCTGAAGTCGGCCCCAATGATGTTCTCATCAAGATTTACAAGACCGCTATTTGCGGCACGGATCTCCACATCTGGAACTGGGATTCCTGGGCTCAGCAGACCATACCTGTGGGGATGCACGTGGGGCACGAGTTCTGCGGTGTTATCGAGAGCGTCGGTTCGGCCGTGACTGAGTTTCAACCCGGCGAAGTCGTCTCCGGCGAGGGGCATATCGTTTGCGGTCACTGCCGTAATTGCCGCCGCGGTGCCTTCCACCTTTGCCCCAACACCAAGGGCGTGGGCGTGAACCGCCCCGGTTGCTTCGCCGAATACCTTTCCATTCCCCAGTCCAATGTGATTCGCATCCACAAGGACATGCCCATGGAGATTGCTTCCATTCTGGACCCCTTGGGCAACGCCACCCACACGGCTCTGTCCTGGGACCTCGTGGGCGAGGACGTTCTCATCACCGGTGCCGGCCTTATCGGCTCCATGGCCGCTGCCGTCTGCAAGAAGGCCGGTGCCCGTACCGTCACCATCACCGATGTGAGCGACTACAAGCTCGGCCTCGCTAAAAAGCTGGGCGCTGACCGCACGGTGAATGTCATCAGTGGCGACAGCATTGCCGCCGCTCGCGAGGAGCTGGGCATCGTTGAGGGCTACGGCGTGTGTCTGGAGATGAGCGGTGCTCCCGCCTGCCTCAAGGATATCATTACCCACTCTGCCTATGGTGCCAATATCTCGCTACTGGGTATCCAGCCCGGTGGTTCCGGTATCGACTGGAACACCTTCGTGTGGAAGGGGCTCAAGATGAAGGGTATCTATGGCCGCGAGATGTATGCAACCTGGCAGAAGATGGACGCCATGCTGCGCAGCGGGCTGGATGTTTCCTCCATCATCACCCACCGCATGCACTACACAGACTTCGCCGAGGGCTTCAATGTGATGAACACAGGCAAGTCCGGCAAGGTGGTGCTCACCTGGGCAGAGTAATGCCTCTACCGGTATTGACGAACTAGTTATTATAATACTAAAGCCGCAGCTCTTCGGGGCTGCGGCTATTTCTATACGTTGAGTGACCGATTGCCTGTCACCACTGAGTCAGTGAAAGAGGTAATCGTATTTGTCATTTGGGCATCTCTGAAAACGTCAAAATGGGGGACAAATTGAATTTGGGCGGGGTGTTGCGAGCCGTCAGGCGAGCCTAATTAAAGAGCCTCGCCGAACGGCGAGGCGGCATAAAATAGCCACGGGTGGAGTGAGCAACGCGAACGAAACCCGTGGGAAAGGCAAAAAAACAAAGAGAACCCCACCGGATGGTGGGGTGGCATAAAGCGACGCTACATATTGAAGCCTGGGCATTATGCCACCCCTCCTTACGTCGG
>JAFQGF010000013.1 GCA_017415555.1 Akkermansia sp. | reverse complement strand
CCCCACCATCCGGTGGGGTTCGGTTTGTTTTTTTCGCTATTCCCACGGGTTTCGTTCGCGTTGCTCACTCCACACCGTGGCTACTTTATGCCGCCTCGCCATACGGCGAGGCTCTTAAATTCCGCTCGCTTCGCTCGCCCGCCCAATTTCAATTTGTACGGTTCATGGCAGGGCGTGGGCATGTCATGTTTTTTTTGTCTGTTTCAAAAATTCGGCTTGCCATCCGAGACTCCGCATGGCAGAATAGGCGCATGTCGTATCGCAAACTGGTGGCTCTGATTGTGCTTGTGCTGGCGTGCCTTCTGGGCTGCCAGCAGCAGGGGCGCAACTCGTACCTGCGTACGCCTCCGGTCGTTAAGTTTAAGCCGGTTAAGGGGCAGATTATCCCCCGTTCCATTGCTCGCCTGGCCAAGGAGGCCAACATTAAGATACGCATGATGCCGCGGCGCTCCATCCCCCGTCGTGGCTCGCGCCGCATGCGCCCCACCTTTATCACCATCCACAGCACGGCAAATCATTCCTCCGGGTCCACAGCCATGCAGCACTCCCGCGCCCTGTGCCAGGGTGCCATCTCGAACCGCAGCTGGCATTTTACGGTGGACCAGTTCATGGTGGTGCAGAATCTTCCGCTCAACGAGACCGGCTGGCATGCCGGCTCCAATGCCGGTAATAATCACTCCATCGGTATAGAGATGTGCGAGTGCGAAAGCCGTGGGCACAATCATTTCCGCACGTGGGATCGTGCCGCCAAGCTGACGGCTGTGCTCATGAAGCGCTATGGTATCGGTCTGCGTCGCGTGGTGCCGCACCATCACTGGACCGGCAAAAACTGCCCGGCACCTCTGATGACCAACGGGCGGCCCGGCCCCAAGTGGGCTTGGTATCTGTCCCGAGTGGATTACTACTACCGTTGCATCAATCAGGGGAAATCCCACCGTTGATGTAACAATTCCTACTGTTGACCTGTGGCTCTGAAGCTGACAGATTCTCTGGATGCGTTGCCCGATGTGACACCGCGCGAGCTGCAGGCACTTGCGGCGGCCTCCTTTCGTACCGTGGGCGATGTGTTGCTGCGTATTCCGCGCCGCTACGAGGACAGGCGCAGCACCAAGCCGGTGGCCGGCCTGGTGAATGGCGAGACTGTGAGCCTGCTTGTCCATGTGTACAGCGCCGGATGGCGTTTTTCGTATAAGCGCTACTACGAGGTGAGCGTAGGGGCAGAGGATGAGCCGCATGGAGCACGCTTACTGTTGCGCTGGTTTAACATGCCCTATGTGGCCAAGCTGCTGGCTGTGGGGATGACGCTGTCCGTGTATGGCAAGGTGAAAGAGTATGCCGGCAAGCTTACCATGAGTAACCCGGATTTCGAAGTAATGGAGGACGAGGACGCCGGGTTGCGCCTGGTGGAGGCCGCCATGGGGGGGGCTCCCGGGGAGATGCCGGATGCCGGGGATATAGTACGAGTTCACACCGGCCGCATAGTGCCGATATATCGCGGAATTTCAGGGCTGGCAGCCCGCCGCTTCCGTACGCTGGTGTGGGATTTGCTGCAGCGTATGCCCGCCATAGTACCGGTGCCGGGTTATGATGTGGCCCCCACCTATCCTTTTCGCGAGGCCTTGCAGGATTTGCACTTCCCGGCAGAACCGGAGGCGTATCGCAAGGCTCGCCTGCGTTTTGCGCTGGCCGAGTGTTTTGCCCAGCAGTTCCGGGTAGCCTGGCGCCGCCGCTGTACGCTGGCGCGTCCCGGGCGGGTAAATGTGCGGACGGATGGCTACCTGCAGGAGCTGCTGGAGGCACTGCCCTTTGAGCTCACATCGGCGCAGGCACGCTGCGTGGCAGAGATTCGGGCGGATATGGCAGCTCCGCGCCAGATGAATCGCCTGTTGCAGGGCGATGTAGGCAGCGGCAAGACGCTGGTGGCACTGTGTGCCATGTTGCTGGCAGTGGAGAGTGGGGGCACCGCCGCCATGATAGCTCCCACACAGATTCTGGCAGAGCAGCATTTCAACAATTTTCGCCGCCTTCTGGCCGGTATGGATGTGCGGCTGTCCCTGCGAACCTCCGATCGCAGTGAGGACCTGGGCTACGTGCCGGATGACCCTGCGGCGGCGGATGATACACCACGCCTGCTGGTGGGGACCCATGCACTGCTCTATAAGAAGAGTCGCCCCCGCAATCTGGTGCTGGCAGTGGTGGACGAGCAGCATAAGTTCGGTGTGGCTCAGCGTGAGAAATTCATTGCCGGCGGAGATTGCCCGGATGTGCTGGTCATGACGGCTACTCCCATCCCCCGCACTCTGACGCTCACCCTCTACGGTGACCTGGATGTCTCCGTTATCGATGAATTGCCGGCCAATCGCGGGGAAATCATCACCGCTTTGCGGCATCCCAACAACATGAAGCGTATTATCTCCTTCATGCAGAGCGAACTTGCTGCCGGGCGCCAGATTTACATAGTGGCGCCGCTCATCGAGGAAAGCGACTCCCGGGAGCAGGCTGCCGCCACGACCGAGTTTGAGAAATGGAAAGGTATTTTCCCGCAAGAGCCTATCGGCCTGCTCCACGGGCGCCTCTCCCCGGATGAGAAAGATGCCGTAATGGCGGCCTTCCGAGCCAACGAAACTCACATACTCGTGGCGACTACCGTGGTGGAAGTGGGGGTGGATGTGCCGAATGCCACCATCATGCTCATTAACGATGCAGATGCCTTCGGCCTGTCCCAGTTGCACCAGTTGCGCGGGCGTATCGGCCGCGGGCAGCACAAGAGTTACTGCATTCTGCTTTCCACGGCAAAAGCCGGGGAGCCCGGGCGGGAAAAACTGGAGGTCCTCTGCCGTACCCTCAACGGTTTCGAAATCGCAGAGGAGGACTTCCGCCTGCGAGGTCCGGGGGATGTGCTGGGAACAGCGCAGAGTGGGCTGGGGGCCGTGCAGTTTACGGAGTGGCTGTCGGACATGCGGCTTATCCATCGCGCCGGGCGAGATGCTGCGGCCATCCTGGAACAGGACCCGGAGCTGAGCCTGCCGCAGCACGCTGTGTTGCGGGAGTTGGTGGCTCCGGAGGAGGAGCAGGGGGTTACCGCATAAGGCCGACTGCATGCCCGCCGCGTCTACCGCGCGCGTAGCTTTTTTGGAGAAAAAAACGATTTAGAGCTTGAAAAAATTGTGGGATGTGTTACTCTAATGGCTGTATACACAAACTGCGTGTTATGGTAAGAAAAACGTTTGCGAGTCTTGCTGTTTTGATGAGCCTTGGATGCCCGGCTTATGCGCTGCCGTATGATCCTGTGGTACTGCTTGCGGCCGAGGCCGATGGTGCTGCGGCAGAAGGGGAGAACATCGTGCACGAGCAGGAAGATGGCGATGCTGTGGAGAATATTGCCAGCCGCTATATGCTTGCCCAGCTGTCTATTGTACAGGGGCTTACCGAGCGCCTTTCCAGCGATTTGGTCGCCGCCGTGCCGGATGAAGTGGCGAGCTCTCTCCAGGAGGTGCTGGCAGATGCCAGAGCTCTGGAGGCCATGGCCATCGATGTCGGTGCAGGGGAGTACGACGAGCTGCTGGACGAGATGGAATCCGACCCGGCAGTGCGAGCTCTTTACGACAAGCTGGATGCTGTCATTGCAGACCTGGAAGATAAGGCATATTACAACAGCCCCGGCCTGGCAGAGGTAGTGAGCCTCATACTCAATATTATATCGGATTTATAAGCACTCTCCGGCATGACTCCCGCTACCCTCCGATATTCTGTTGCTTTGCTGCCCCTGCTGTTGCCGATGGCCGGCGGGGCGGAGCCCCTGCGTGAGATTGCAGCCTGGAGCCAGGCTCCGGAGAGCTGCGAGCGGCAGGAACTTGTACAGTATCTGCGCCATGAGAATGTGCGGGTGCGTTCCGCTGCACTCGATTTGCTGGAGTTGATTACCGGCAGGGATTTCGGGCTGGACCCCTGGCTGCCACCTGCGGAGGTGCCGGAGGCCGTGCAGAAGGCTCTGGCAGAGTGGGCCGCCGCGGAGGAAATGGCCGGCAATCCGGCTGTGGCTCCGGAGGCCGGACAACTGGCCGCTACGGTGGCACTTCTTCGGACGGCTGACCCCGATACACAGCGCCGCATCTGCCTGCGTCTGGCACCTTGGCGCGCGGCATTTTCTGCCGCCCTTCAGAAAGCGCTGGAGGCTACGGACCTGGCGGAGAAAGAGCGGGATAATCTGCGCTGTGCACTGTTTCGCCTGCAGTTGCAGCAGGCCATGCCGGAGGAGGTGGGGCACGTGGCAACTTTGCTCACCTCGCATGCCCGCAACGATATGCTGGAGGGGTTGGAAGCACTGCGCAAAGCCGGCAAAGAGGCTTTGCCGGTACTGATGCAGTTTGCAGATGCAACAGATGGGTTGCTGCGGGAAGTGGCTGTGGATGTCTTGTTGCAGAATGGGGGTACCCAGGCGTACAAAATTCTGATGCCCCGCCTCATGGCGGAGAGCGACCGCAATATTCTGCAGATTGCGGCACGGCGTGCGCCGGATTGCAAACCGGTGGTTCCCATCATCGAGTTTCTGAACAAATGCGCCCTCTCGGAGGATGAGGACATAGCCGTTGCCGCCTTGGAGGCATTGGCGGACATGGAAGCCGATGATGATGAGGATGATAAAACCGGCTCAAATGTGATGGCCGGTGCGGCTCAGGCTCTTCCGGTGAAGGATTTTCTGCGCCTGATGCAGAGCCCCCATTGGCGCGTGCGGGCGGCGGCACTGCGTGCTCTGCAAAATAAGGCGACTTTTATTGCCACCATCAGCGACAAAGAGCTGCAGGCCGGGATTGTCCATGCCTTGCAGCACGATGAGGATGAAACGGTGCGGGCTCAGGCCATGCAGGTGTTGCACCAGCGTAAGCTGGTGTCTGCCTACCTGAAGGAGCTCACGGAATACGCCATTCGCACTCCCTCGGCCACACCTTATCTCGTATACCTCTATTGTGCTCAGAAAGCACCGCTTACCCCGGCCATGGAGGATGCAATTCGCCGTTTCTCCCCGGACCAGGTGGATATGCTCGTCCACTATGATGATGAGTATGAAACCGTGTTTGATGAAGATGGCATGCGCCGCAAGACGGTCCAGGCCGTGCTGACGGCACTGCTGGAAAACCCGGATTCCCGCGTGACCCGCAGGGTAATGTCGGCCTGGGGTGCCAACTTCTTTACGGGCGGGAAAAAGTATGCCGAAGCCTTCCTGGCCTGGTTGCGAGACCCGATGGCACCGGTAACGGACAAGGTGGAGGCTCTTCGCAGTCTCGCCTTTTACAGAGTATCTTCCAAAAAGAGAGAATCTGAGTCCGTTGTTCTGTTGTGCGATTGGCTGCAGGCGGAGCTGGCCACTCCCACCATGCAGGATGCAGCCATGCAGAGCATGGTCTATGCTGCGTTGCTGCAACTCAGCCCGACCCGAGCCGAGGGCCTGCTGGATGAGCGCGTGGAGAAGCTGGAGATTGCCATCATCAACGAATTGCTGGAAGCTCACCCGGAGTACGTCTTCAAGATGCGGCGGGAGTTTGTGGCCGAACTGCTGCAGAATAAAGAGTTCAATTCATTCTCCGAGCTGTTGGATGTCTCGTCAGACAAGGCTCCGGCCATGCGGGAGTTGCTGGCCTCCATTCGACTGCCGGATGATTACAGAAGGCGTGTGCTGGAGCGGGAGTTGTCGAATCTTCGTCCCGACTCTACTGAAGCTCCTCCCGGTGAACTCGAGAAGGCGGCCCCGACGCTCATGCATGCCATTCAACCGGATTCACCCGCCGAGCTGCGGGCGGAGGCTGCATTTCATCTTCTGGGGCGCTTTCCGGACTTCCCGGAAGCCCGGGCGGTGATAGACGTGGTGCCGGAGCAGTACCGCTCTGCCTTGCAGTGTCTGGCGGATGCCCCCCGCACAGCCGCAGAGGTGTTGCCCTGGGCAGAAAAGTACCACCAGGATTCCAGTGCGGCGGTGCGCCGTGCCGTTGCCGGATGTCTGCTTCCGGTGGCCGGATGGAAATTTTACATGTCCGGCGGCGACAAGAAGTCTGCGCCATTTGTGGCTCTCCCCTATGTGGCACATCGTTTCCCGGATGCAAAACGCGTTTCTTGCCCGGTGGAGTTAATCCGCCTGGTGCAGGCTCTGCAGCTGGATGAAGACCCGGCCGTGGCTATTGTGGCCTGCGGTTCCATGCTGTACCGCACCGGGGATTGTAATCGTGCCCGTCTGACGGCTCTGCTGCCTGAGCTACAGAAGATGAAAGCGGATTACATGCGGAGCGAGGGGCGTGAAAACGATTATCTGTATACGATGTACAGAGACATTTGCGACCAGTTAGAGCAAGTGTGGTATCGTTGGTCCGAATACCGCAACGGTGTGGAGGAGTTCTTCAAACTCAAAGGCTCGCCAAAAAAACTGCGCCCGGGGCTGGAGACTCTGCTGGCGGAATTTGCTGCAGGCACGGATGAATACCCCTGGTCTGTGACAGAGGATATGAAGGATAAGTTGCCCAAGCGCCAGTATTCTTCCCGGGCCTCTACCGAGGTTCAGGCCCACGAGTTCGATTTTCCTGCTGCTCCCCGGGGTGTTGAACTTCCGGTACAGGCAACGCCCCCTTCCGCGTCGGAATTGGTGCCGGAGGAAGATGCGGAGGAACCGGAGGCTGCATCTCAGCCCGTGGCTGCAGATTCCCCGGTGCGCGTGGAGTTTTTCCGGAAAGATGGCTGCGATGTATGCGGTCGTGTCCACAAGCGGCTGGAGCGTCTCCGGGAGGCATACCCCGGGCTGACTGTGGTGGAATACGATGTGGAGAGCGAAGCCGGACGTGACCGGAATACGGTTTTGTGTTCCCGTTTTGGTGTGGCGCCGAAGGACAGGCGCAAGGCGCCGACTCTCTTTGCGGAGTCCGGCGTCCTGCTGGGAGATGAGGCGGATTCTGAGCGGCTGGATTCCCTGGTAAAGGCGGCTCATGCCGCCGGGCAACGCATGCAGAAGCTTGCGGCCTCCCCGCAGGGGGAAAATGCTTCGCCGGCGGTGCCGGAAGCGCCGGCCCCCACCACGGCCCCCACCACGGCCCCCACTGCTGCGCCGACTCCGGCGCCGGCTCCGGCTGAGCGCTTGGCGGAGTCCACCGCCGAGGAAAGCGTGGCGGCCACGGGCGAGCAGCTCCGGGAGCTGGTGCAGAGCTACGGCGTGCTGGTTATCGGTGGCCTGGTGGCTCTGCTGGGTGCCCTGTTGCTCTTGTTCGGCCGCAACAAGGAGGAGTAAGCCGGAAAGCTCGCTTTGAACCCGCACTTGTGCGGGTGACTTCTCGTCTCGGCGAAGCTTCCGCGGAGACGGAAAGCGGGGGCTGTCTCATGGAGCGTGGGTAAAAGCCTATGTTGAAGCAAAGGATAAACGAGATTGCGGGCTATGCCCGCAGCGGGATGCTGCGCACGAGATTGTATGCCTTGCGGCATACCGCGAGATTGAATCCGTCGTGCCTGATTCTGTGGGGTGAGTAAGTCATTGCCCTGCCAAGCAGGGCAGCAGGGGAATCAGCAGCCGGGCTTGTACACTCGGGGGACGCGGCCGGAAACGGAGCAGATGATGTTGCTGGGAATGGTCTTGGCTCGGCTGGTGAGCTCCTCCCACGGCACATTAGCCCCCAGTATTTCTGCCACATCTCCGGACTTCACATTGTCCATGTGGCTGACGTCCACCATAATCTGATCCATAGTCACACGTCCCAGCACCGGACAGTATTGGCCGTTGAGGTATACGCGTGCGCCGGTGTTGGAGAGGTAGTGCAAGTATCCATCCCCGAAGCCGATGCCGATGGTCGCCACGCGGGTGGGGCCGCTGGTTATGTAGGTGTGGTCGTAGGAGACACCGTGGCTGTCGGGCAGGGTACGCACGAGGGTGACACGGCTGTAGAGGGTGAGGGTGTTGCGCAGCTCCCGGTTGTAGGGCGATGGCATGGGAGAGTAGCCGTATAGGATACGTCCCAGGCGCACCATGTTGGTGCTGGGTGCCTTGTAGTTGAACACCGCTGCACTGCTGCACAGGTGGCGGTAGGGCAAATCGAGGCTTACACTGAGCTCGCGCACCGCGGCCTCGTAGGCGCGTATCTGGCGGTGGGTGAAAGATATATCCTGAGAGGCGGCAGAAAGGTGGGAGTATATGCCCTCCACATTCAGGAACTCATACTGCTTGAGTCGTTCGCCCAGCCCCGGCATATCGCAGGGCAGCACCCCGGCGCGGCCCATGCCGGTGTCCACGTTGATGTGCAGGTTCACCTTTTTACCATAGAGCTTACCGAGGGAATTGAAGTGCTCGGCTTCCTCCAGTCCGCTCAGGGCTGCACGCCAGCCGTTCTGCACAATCATTTCTCGCTCGTTGGGAAAACAGGGCCCCAGTATGAACGGGCAGGTGCGGCAGCCGGCAGCCTGCACGCGCGCTGCTTCCGAAGGTGTTGCTACTCCGAAAAAGCTGATGTCTTCGCCATCCAGCGCTTTTACCACACCCTCGATGCCATGGCCGTATGCCTCGGCCTTCACAATCGGCATGCGGATGTGGTCGGGCAACACGCGGCGAACAACGTTGAGGTTGTGCTTCATGGCGTCGGTGTCTACCTCGGCCCAGGCGCGGTATGTGGCGGTTTCGTCCATGACCGTTATTTTATACCTCCGGCGCTGTGAATGCAAGCCTTTTGAGGGAATCAGCAGGATAAATCGTCAGGATGAATGCATTTGCGAGATGCCTCCCCCTGCCGGTGTGAGTGTCAGCGAGCTTCCGTCTCTCCTTTATTCGTACTTACGGGCTTCGCGGCGTGCCATGCGGAGGCGGTGGCGTTCATCGTGTGCTCGTTTGCCAAGCTCGCTATTGGGGGCCAGGTCGCGTGCGGCCTCCAGTGCGGCGATGGCCTCCAGCAGTTTTGCTTCGGAAGCCGGGGTGTGGGCGCCCTTGTAGCTGAGGGTATACTGCTTCATGAGCAGGGGGTAGAGGCAGCGCAGCCCCAGGAGCTGCTGCTGATGGCGGTCGCATTGTTCGTGCTCCATCAGCATACGGCATTCATGTATCAGCTCCGGCAGTGTTTGCTCATCGCTCTCGAATCGGCAACGGGCAAAGAGGCGGTACTGCCGCGCCTCGTAGCGGCGCTTTTCCGCTTGTTGTTCCCGCTCTTTATCAATGGCCAGGACGACGGCGTCCTCGATGGCTTTTTTGGTGAGTCGTCGCAGCAGAAGCGCCGCATAGGGTCCCTTGTCATCCGATACGACCAGGCAGGGCAGGTGCGTCACCCCCGCTTCCATGGCCTGAGCCTGAATTTCGGCTTCGTTCATGTTGGTGCAATTGTATTTCAGCACCACATAGTC
This sequence comes from Akkermansia sp., assembly GCA_017415555.1. GTDB lineage: Bacteria > Verrucomicrobiota > Verrucomicrobiia > Verrucomicrobiales > Akkermansiaceae > Akkermansia. The sequence continues at coordinate 1,774 of JAFQGF010000013.1, read as the reverse complement.
GCAGGTGGCAGGTGCCTCCGGGGTGGACGGAAGGCGCTTTTCCACCAGGCGGCGCAGCTCCGGGGTATCTGCCCCCTCCGGCAGGTAGACGGTATAAGTATCCGCAGCCGCTAATGCCGGAAGCAGGGCGGCTGCGGATAAAAGGATGGTTCTGCAGAGCGGAAGCATGTGGCTCAGGCGCGACTGATGGTGATGCGCTTGAATCGGGAATCGGTCTCCTCGGAGGTGGTGCGGATTCCTTCCATCTTGGCCAGCTCGTTGTGGACGAGGCGGCGCTGGTAGGCATTCAGCCGCTCCATGAGCAGGGGTTTACCGTTCTGCAGCACGCGCTCGGCGCGGGAACGAGCCCGGCGCAGCAGCTTGGCCTCTGCGCGTTCCCGGTAGCTGTCGCAGTCCACTCGGATGCGCGGTGCATCTTCCCACTCGGCTTGCAGCAGGCGGTTCACCAGGTACTGCAGGTCGTCCAGCTTGTCGCCCTCATCCCCGATGAGGTAGCGGGCATCCGGGCTGCTGATCATGAGGGTCACGCCATTTTCCTCGCCCTCGGTGGGGGTGGTCGTCAGGCTGAAGGTATACCCCAGCGGCGTGAGGATGGATGAGGCCGTTTTGACGGCCATATCGGCAGCTTTCTGCTGTATATCCATAGCGGTATTAATCGCGGTCGCCCAGGAAGCGCAGCAGGTAGAGGAAGAGGTTGAGGAAGTCCAGGTACAAATCCACGGCTCCCAGGATAGCCCCTTTGGCGCGTTGGTCGGCATCTGTAAGCCAGGCACCTTCGCTAAGGATTTTCTGGGTGTCGTACGCCGTGAAGAGGGCGAACACCACTACGCCCACACCGGAGATGATGAGGGTGGAGAGGCTGTTGCCGAAGAAGATGTTGAGAATGCCGGCCAGGATGAGGCCGATGAGCATCATGAAGAGCGTGCGTCCCAGCCCGCTGAGATTACGCTTGGTGGTGGCACCAAACAGAGCCATGCCACCAAACATGCCGGCGGTGCTTGCAAAGGTGAGCCCCAGAGACTGTGTGGTGTACATGGAAAGCACCGGTCCGAGCAGCAGCCCTTCCAGCGCAGAGAAGGTGATGAAGAGCACGGAAAGCGCCCCGGCTGTGAGCGCCCGGCGACCAAAGCACATGATAAGAATGATGCCCAGTGTGCCGACCACGAGCCACAACCAGTTATTCATGCTCCAGGTGAGCATTTTGTCAGAGCCCATGGCGTATATGGCCGTAGCCGCAGTCACAAACATCGAGCCCGCCATCCACATGTAAACTTTATTGAGGTAAGCTTTAGCAAGGGCGGCATACTGCTCCTGCGTCAACTGTATCTGCTGAGGGTATTCTTGTTCCATGCGCGTATCATACGCATGTAGCCCCCCTTTGTCAAGTGTAAACGGCATTTGAAATAAACTCGGGACAATTGACAAAGTACAATGGACAATGGACAATGGACAAAGTACGAGGTGCAAGGTGCGAATTTTGAAGTTCCCCGCGCCGGAGGCGCGGCTGTATTTATTACTGCGCTGCTGTGCAGCGCAATCTTGCTCGTGCGAAAGCACGAATCTCGCTGCGGCGTATGCCGCAATCTCACTCACGCGCCAGCGTGAATCTCGCTGAATACTTTGTAGATGGTAGACGCGTTGGAACAATTACGGGAGCTTTAAAAAAACGACAAATGGAATTCAGAAGCCTCGCCGCATGGCGAGGCGACATAAAGTAGCCCATGGTGCAGCCGCCTTGGCGGCGAAACCATGGGAATCGCGCGAAAAAACATGT
>JAFQGF010000012.1 GCA_017415555.1 Akkermansia sp. | reverse complement strand
TTCATGCCCGCCCCACGGGCACTCACCCTTGCAGGGCAAACACTCTGTGTTTGGCTAATCAGCCTTACAGCCGTCGGCTGCTTTGTTCTTCAGGTCTGGGATTCCGCATCATCGCGGCTCCTCGCGGACTTTCACCGCAGTACGCATATCGCATCGGTCGTACCCAAAAAGGGGCACCCGGTGAGGGTGCCCCTGAGTTCACTGGCTGTCAGCGTCGTTGTCTGCAGCCAGCAGCCCATCGTGTCGGCTGAATGGGGGTGCTTGCGGACGACTGGACTTCATGTGCAGAGCCTCGGTCAGCAGCTCATGCACGAGCTTTTCCACCGAAATTCCTGCAGTGTTCGCCCAGGTGCGAAGCAGCTCCTCGTACTGCGGATCTTGCCCACCGGCACAGCCCCGAGGAAGCCCCAGTCGTCCACCCGGAAGGAGGAGACATTGAGCCAGGCGCCACCGGCCGGCACAGTGAATACAGCCGGCTCGTAACTGAGCACTGTGTCGGCAGCAGAAGTGTTGGCAGATTTTTCCTCTTTGATTGAGATGGGCAGAGCAAGACGGTGCTCCGGGGTAGGCACAACGGTGTCCAATTCCGGATTGACGAGTTCGCCATCGGGAGGAGAAGCGGATTGGTTGGTGCATGCAGAAGCGGGGGATTCGGCTTCGCGTTTGAGCTGGCGCTCTCCTTGCTAAGGGGCTTCTCTCCGATACACGCAACGGGCTGCCAAAACAGGCGAATTTTAAAGTCAAACGAGCCAATCGCTTGCTAAATTTCAATATATCGGGCTCCTTTTTAGGTTGAAATGCCAACACTTCTGTGGTAAATAAAGCGTATGCAACGCCAGAACAACCGCGGGCTGGATGAAATGCGCCCGCTCGAATTCGTGCTCGATGTGGCGCCCCACGCCACTGCTTCCGTGCTTTCCTGCTTCGGCAATACACGCGTTATCTGCGCCGTCACCATCGAGGAAGATGTGCCGCGCTGGATGAAAGCCCAGGGTGTGCCCGGCGGCTGGCTCACTGCGGAGTATGCTATGCTCCCCTACTCTACCCTGGACCGCAAGCGCCGCGACAGTACGGCAGGTAAGGTGGATGGCCGGTCCGTGGAAATCCAGCGTCTCATTGGCCGCTCCCTCCGTGCCGTGATGGATTTGGAGGCTCTCGGGCAGCGCACCGTATGGATTGATTGCGATGTGCTCCAGGCAGACGGGGGTACCCGCACAGCCTCCATCACAGGTGCCGCTGTGGCACTGGCCATCGCGCTCAATCGCATCATGGCCAAAGGGTACATAAACACCAATCCCATGCGTCAGCTTGTTTCCGCCGTGTCCGTTGGCAAGCTGCAGGGCACACCCATTCTGGATCTCTGCTATGTGGAGGATAAAGATGCGGAGGTGGACATGAACGTTGTGATGACTGAGCAGGGACAGTATGTGGAAGTGCAAGGCAGCGGAGAGGAAGCCGTCTTCACTGCCGAAGAAATGTCCCAGATGCTGGCTCTGGCCTCCAAAGGCATAGCCTCCATAACTGCGGCACAAAAGGAAGCCATTGCCCGGGCTGATCAGCCCACGGCAGAGGATTTTAATTCCCTGCGCGACTTCTTTGCCAGGTAATATCCTTCTGAGCATTATTTCCGGGCGCAGCCATACCGTTTGGTATCGGCTGCGCTTTGCTGTAAACTCATAAGCCCACTACGAGCAGTAAAAAATCAGTATGTCACACTTTACGCTTGCCGAATCATTTTACCACCTTATACTTGAAGCAGGGCGACCTGTACAGAACAGTTATGCATTTTCTCTCTCAGTATGCAAATGCACTCGCCCACAGCATATCATAAACACAGCAGTGCAGCTGTTCCCGGTCGGAGAGTGAAACAAGACGCGGTGATGCGGCAATGCACCGACTCAAATACATAAAAACAATGGCAGAACATTACACGCAAGGCAGACAGGGTCAGGGTGCCCGCCGCCGTCGCAACAGTCATCAGGGACGCCACCGCCGCCAGCGCATGCCGCGGCCCGAGGCCATGCCCGCCCGCAAACCCTCGCTCCTGCAGCGCATCCTCAGCTTCTTCGGATTTGGCAAGAAGAAGACTAACAAACCTGCTGACAGACGCGAGAAGAAGAATCGCAACAACACCCCGCCTCAGAAAGTTCGCGTAGCAAGAACGAATAACCACGGTGGAAATCCCGCCGCTGGCAAGAACCGCCGGCGCGCTACTTCCACTCCGCCCACCCGCAACGCCCGCCTGTATGTGGGTAACCTCTCATACGAGGCCAACGAAAGCGAACTGGAAGACCTTTTCAAAGGTTTCGGCAACGTGCGCAGCGTGGAAATCATCTACAATCCCCGCACATACAAAAGCAAGGGCTACGCCTTTGTGGAAATGTACCAGCTGGAGGATGCCCGCAAGGCCGCCGAGGTGCTGCATGGCCAGCCTTTCATGGGCCGCGAACTGATGGTAAGTGCCGCCAGCGAGCGCCCCGAGCAGCAGGATAAACAGGAAAACAAGCCGGAAGAAACACCCGCTGACACCGAGACTCCGGAAGCCACCGTGGCTCCGGAAACAACCGAGGCTCCTGCCGAAGCACCTGCTCCCGAGCAGGACTGAAGAAGAACAACAATTCATATCCGCCCGGATGCAGAAATGCTCCGGGCGGTTTTCTGTTATAGTGCAGATATGACTCTATTTTCAGATTCGGACAGTATTTTTCACTCGCCATGCGAAGCTCGATGTGGTAGTATGAGAGCGTTAACGAAACTTACGCCATGCAGAGATTCATGTATCAAATGGCCCTGGTATGCCTTGCCGGGATAGGATGTGCTGCTTTTGCCCAGGAGACAACCCAGTCTGCCCCGGAGCCCGCACCTGTGGCAGTAGCTCCCGCTGAACCCGAGAAAACAGAAGAACAGCTTAAGGAGGAACTCATTGCCTCGGCAAATCATCTTGATGAGCATGCCAAAGATGCTCTGCGTGCCGCTGCTCACGACATGAGCTACAAGTTCCTTCAAGGTTACATGAATTTTAATGGGCACCACGCTTTTGATGGTCACACAGCACTGGACCACGCCAAGATGAAGGAGAAGTTCCTTCCTCCCTCCAACGGTATGCCCTGCCCGGACTGCGGCCAGACCGTCTGGAACCGCAATAAAGACGAAATCCCGGCCTGGACCTGCCATTACACCGGAGACAAGGAGCAATACAGCCGTTTCCCCATTCCCCTGCGCATTTACGAACCGGAGGAAGAAGGTATGGGGCTGTGGGATAAGCTCTGCCACCGTGTGCAGGTGGATGGCTTCAATCTGGCGGCCTCTCTCATCTTCCTCTGTGCCATTCTGCACACTTTCCTGGCACCCAAGTTCCAGGCTCTGGCTCACAAGCTGGAGCACAACCACAAGCAGAAGCTCAAGCAGGAGCGTTTCCGTATTCTGCACCCGGAACAGCGCGTGCCCGTATCTTTTGCTTCCACACTTTGCCACTTCCTGGGCGAGGTAGAAGTTGTGTTCGGCCTCTGGATTATACCCTTTGCGCTGGTGTGCCAGTCCTACTACTCCATGGAGGACTTCCTGCTCTACATTGACCACGATACCAGTTTCACAGAGCCGTTGTTCGTGGCGGTGGTGATGGTGATTGCCTCCTCCCGCCCGATTTACCGCCTGGCAGAAAATACGCTGAAGTTTGGTGCCTCTCTGGGTAAAGGCACACCGGCAGCCTGGTGGCTCTCTGTGCTCTGCATCGCCCCCCTGCTGGGCTCCTTCATCACAGAGCCGGCCGCCATGACATTGGCTGCCATCCTGCTGGGCAAGAAGTTTTACCAGCTTAAGCCCAGCGACTCCCTCAAGTATGCCACCATCGCCCTGCTCTTCGTGAACGTTTCCGTAGGTGGCACGCTCACACACTTTGCAGCCCCCCCCATCGTGATGGTAGCCGGTAAGTGGGACTGGGGCATGGGGCACATGTTCCTGCACTTCGGCTGGAAAGCCATTGCCGGCATTGCTCTGGCCAATGTGATTTATTTCATGATTTTCCGCAAGGAATTCGAGCGCTTGGCTGAAGTACAGCGTGCCAACAGTGCCTACGACAGCACCGTGCCCACCACCTGGGAAGACCGTCAGGACATCATCCCGGCATGGGTCTATGGGGTGTCCATTTTCTTCCTGGCCTGGACGGTGTATTTTGCCCACCATCCGGCCTGCTTCATTGGCGGCTTCATGTTCTTCCTGGGCTTCACCATGGCCACTCCGCAGTACCAGAACGCATTCTCCATTAAGGTTCCCATGCTGGTAGCCTTCTTCCTGGCCGGTCTGCTTATCATGGGTGGAGTACAGGGCTGGTGGATGCAGCCGGTGCTGCAGGCTCTCTCCGAGCTGGGCGCCACGGCCACCATGGGTCTGGCCAGCATCCTGACGGCCTTCAACGATAACGCCTCCGTCACCTTCCTGGCCAGCACGGTGCCCAACCTGCAGGAAGAAATTAAGTACGCTATCGTAGCCGGTGCCGTGACAGGTGGTGGTCTTACGGTCATTGCCAACGCCCCCAACCCGGCGGGTCAGGCCATCCTGGGCAAGTATTTCAAGAGCGGTATCAGCGCTATGAAGCTTTTCCTGTGGGCATTCCTGCCCACTATCATCATGTTCCTCTTCTTCATCCTCATCCGCTGATTCCAAGATATGTTCACCGGCATCGTTGAATGCACCGGCACTGTTCTGAAGCGAACCCCGGTGGCGAAAGGAGCTCGTTACACCATCGATATCCCCTTCGCGGCAGAGCTCGCCCCGGGCGACTCCGTGGCGGTGAATGGTTGCTGCCTTACTGTAGACAGAGTGATGGGCACGCACGTGGAGTTCGACCTGCTGACCCAGACGATGCGCGTCACCTCTCTGGGCACTCTCACCGAGGGCTCTCTCTGCAATCTGGAGAGAGCCATGGCCACCGGCGGACGCTTCGGCGGCCACCTCGTGATGGGGCATGTGGACTGCACCGGAGAGGTTACCTCCATCACCCCCGTGGGGCAGGATCACATGGTGCGCGTTCGCATCCCGGAGCACCTCACCCGTTACACCATCGACAAAGGCAGTATCACCATCGATGGCGTTTCCCTGACCATTGCTGCCATTCATGCCGCCGGCGAACTGGAGTTCTGGATTACCCCGCACACCTGGCAGCGCACAATCATGCATTGCTACCGCGTGGGTAGTGTGGTGGACATCGAAGTGGATATGATTGCCAAATACGTCGAGAAAATGTTCCACCCGGAGCAAAAATAATTATTTTCTACGTGTTGGAAGAACGAGCATATCTTTAAGAGGAAACTGACTGAAAAACCGGACAGGCTTAGAAAAAGGAATTGCACATCAAAGGATGGGATGATATAATCGCGCGCGCAGATTCACTTATTCATCAACATGAATAAAGCATACATCCAGGCCTTTGTGGCAGCTGTGGTAGCCTCCTTCCTCATGGGGACGCTGTGCATCTTTGTGCGAGAGTCTGCATGCAGCGCTCAATTGTGCTCCTTTGCGCGTTTCAGCATCGGATTATTACTCATCGGAGTGGCAGGAGTGGCCTTAATCTGCGGCCATCGCGGCAGTCTGAAATTTAGTGGCAAGTCCTTTGTTTCCGGGATAGGTATCAGTCTCTGCATCCTTTTTTACTTCCTTGCCATTAAAGAGACATCTGCCGGCATAGCAGCCCTGCTGCCTGCTACCGGCCCTCTCTTTTCAGCTGTATGGATTGCCCTTCTGGAGCACCACCTGCCACCACGGCGTGATGGTATTCTCATTCTCACCGCAGGCTTGGGTATCGTTCTGGTAAGCCTTTTTGCCGGTCACAGCGAAAATGGGCACAACGATACTCTGGGTATTCTCTACGGGTTACTATCGGGTCTTTTTTACTCCCTTTACATCATGCTGAACCGCCTCATGAACCCGGAGGTGACTCTGCTTCAGCGTACCTTCTGGCAATCTCTGGCAGGCAGCATTGTTCTCCTCATTCCCCTTCTCTGTGCACAATGCGGAACCTGGGACAACTTTTCCATCGGTTGGCCCTGGCTCATCGGCATTGGCCTCTGCCAAGGTGTCGGTGTGCTGCTGCTTGTCGCCTACGCTATGCGCCGCCTCAGCTCGCTGGAGTTCGGTATAGTCTCCTGTCTGGAGCCAACTGAGGCTGCTCTCATTGGTTGCCTCATTTATGGAGAAACACTCCGTAGTGGCCAGCTCTGCGGCTTTGTATTAGTACTGGCTGCTATTCTGGCCAAAGCCGTCATGTACCGAAAGGTACTGGAACCCACCGGACGCCTCGTACTCTCGGAGCCGCCACCGGCAGCGGACGATACACCGGAAGAAACAGAATACTACGAGGAAGAGGAAAATGAATTCACCTGATAACCGTTTACCATGTACCAAGAACTTATAGATGCCATCCGACAAAACGACAACTTTGCCGTTATCTCTCATTTCCGTCCGGACGGAGATGCTATCGGCTCTACCCTTGCTATGGGTATGCTTCTACAGGCTCTCGGCAAAAAAGTACAACTCTGGAATGTTGACCCCGTGCCTCTGCGTTATGCATTCCTTCCCGGTGCACAATCCATCCTTCCTCTCCCCCCTGCCCTGCCCCCCGATGTACACACTCTTATCTGCGTGGATACGGGAGACCTCAAACGACTCGGTGATGAAGTAGCTGAAATTTTTAATAAAGCTCCATTTACTATTAATATTGACCATCACCATACGAATTCACGCTACGCACAGCTGAACCTCGTAGTAGGCGAAGCCGCTGCCTGTGGTTGCATTATCTTCAATCTCATCCGCGCCGCCGGGGTTGAACTGACGTGCCCGACGGCAATGGCACTGTATGCAGCCATCAGTACAGACACAGGCAGCTTCCAGTACAGCTCCACGACACCGGAAGTCATGCGCATGGTGGCTGACCTCATCGAAGCCGGAGTGGATGTAGGAGATATTAATCGACGCATCTACCAGGAAATCCCCGCTACAAGTTTCATCACCCAGCGAGAGGTGCTCAACAACATGGTGGTGGAGGAAGATGGGAAGATTGCCCACTACTCCATGCCCGCCGGTAAAAAAACAGAACTGGGTGTAGGTATGGAAGATTGCAAGGATCTGGTGGATATCATCCGCGTGATGCAGGGCGTAAAGGTGGCCGCCATTTTTGAAGACCTGGAGGATGGTCGTATCCGCGTTTCTCTGCGTTCCAAAGACCCTGAGGTGGATGTGTCTGCCATAGCAGGTATGCACGGTGGAGGTGGGCATTATATGGCATCCGGCATACGCATGCGCGGGCCGCTGAACGAAGCCAGGGAAAAAGTTCTCAACTCTATTCGTGCCGTAGTGCGCAGCCTGTCATGAACGAAATAACGGAACAACCCTGCGGAGTCTTACTGGTAGACAAAGACCCGGGCTTCACTTCTCACAATGCAGTTGCGCTTTGCCGACGCATTCTCCAAACCAAAAAAGTAGGACACTGCGGAACACTGGACCCAATGGCCACCGGCATGTTGATTGTCGTGGTGGGTAAGGCAACCAAGGTGCAGGACATGCTGATGTGCGAGGACAAGGTCTACACCGCAACGATGAAGCTGGGCGTGGAAACCAACAGCCAGGATGCGGATGGTGAGGTTGTGGCTGTAAAACCCACCGTGGGCATCACAGAAGCCAACATACGCGCCGCATTTGAACACTACAACGGAGAGTTTGACCAGGTGCCACCAATGTACTCAGCGGTTAAAATAAATGGTGTACCGTGCTACAAACTTGCCCGCAAAGGCAAGGAGGTGGAGCGTAAGGCTCGCCATGTAAAAGTGCTCAGTTACGAAATAACACGTATCGACACAGAAGCCGGAGAGGTGGATTTCACGGTACATTGCAGCAAGGGGTTCTACGTTCGTACTTACGCCCACGATATCGGCCAACACCTGGGCTGCGGCGCACACCTCACAGCGCTGCGGCGCATACGCTCCGGTCATTTTGACATTTCTCAGGCGGTAGATGTACCAACTCTTAAAGCTGCAAACCGCGAGGAACTTCTCTCTCTCCTGCTGCCACTGGAACGAGTGCTGGCCAACCGCTCGAATTAATCCTGTACTTCCTATGCAGATTTTTCACTCATTCTCCGAGCTGCGCTCCCTCCCCTGCCCCGTTCACTGGGCTATGGGTTTTTTTGATGGAGTTCATCTTGGACATAAAAGAGTGATAGAATCGGCCAGCACACCGGGAGCTCTAAGAGGTGTGCTGACATTTCATCCCCACCCACTCTCTATACTCCGCCCAGGTTGCGAACCACGCCTCATTACTCCTTCACCGGATTACAAAGCTCAGTTGCTGGCCGAGGCAGGCACTGAGGTGCTCCTTGTACTTCCCTTCTCCGCACAACTCGCAAACATGAGCCCGGAATCCTTTCTGGATACTCTCTGCTCCGCCTGTCGTGTGAAAGGCATCTCCGTCGGCTCCAACTGGCATTTCGGTAAAGGTGGTGTCGGTAATGCTGATTTCCTTAATAGTATATCGGTTAAATATGCTTTTAACGCCTGTATTAGCCCTCTGCTCACTCTGGAGAACGACACAGTGTGTTCCAGCAGAATTCGGGAGCTCCTTTCACAGGGCAATATCTCCCAGGCAAACCGTATGCTGGGCCGACCTTTCAGCATCCGTGGTACAGTGGAACATGGACAGAAACTCGCCCGAACACTAGGGTTCCCAACAGCGAATATTACGCTTCCCCCCTGCTCCGCTTTACCTCGCCCCGGAGTATATGAGGTACAATGCCAGCTCAATTCCGAGCTGCAACATGGCATCGCAAACATCGGACTCCGCCCAACAATTTGCGAGAATTATAAACCAACACGCCTTGAAGCACATTTCCCCGGGTGGAGCGGCGACCTCTATGGAAGAGAGCTCCATGTGGAACTATTGAAATTTATTCGGCCTGAAAAAAAGTTCGAAAGTATCGACACACTCAAATCCCAGATTGAACAGGATATAGCCGGAGCGACATCTCATATACAATGACCCAACCTGCCCTCAAATTCCGTGAGCCAACCCTCAACGATGGCGAGTATGTTCGAGAAACATTGTTCCATGTGGAACAATCAGATTTAGCCTTTGCCAACATTTACCTGCTGCGTCGCAAGTACGGCACAAGCATAGCGCTGCACGAAAACGTGCTCTATCGGCACTTTTCCGGCGATGGAAGATTGCGAGGATACGCCTTTCCGGTAGGTAATCAATTTGATGTTTCTCAGGCATTGTTCCATGTGGAACAACATGCTAAATATTACGGAAAACCACTTCAATTCACTCTGCTCACAGAAGACAATGCACGTGTTTTACGCGATTTTTACGGAGACAAAGTCAGTTTTTCGGATGATCCGGGCAATGCAGATTATCTGTATCTGAGAGACGATTTAGTAGAATTAGCAGGTACAGCGTTCCACAAAAAACGGAACCAGATTGCACGGTTTGAACGTATGTATCCGGACTGGTATATAGAACCTCTGATGACGAGTAATGTAGCCGATGCGCTAAGTATAGCCCGCGCCTGGGTTGCTTCTCAGCAAGCATCAGCAAATCACGAGCATGAGTTACGCGCGATAGAACATGCCATACGCGATCGAATTCCGCTGGATATCACAGGATGGCTTCTATATGTGAATGATGAACCTGCATCCCTGAGCCTGTCCTCTTATATCAACTGCGAAGTTGTCGATATACATTATGAAAAATGCGTCCCGAAATATCGGGATGCCTATCCTATTATTATCCGTGAGGTTGCTCGCTATATGTGCTGCAAATACATCAATCGTGAGGAGGACCTGAATATTCCCGGACTCCGACAAGCCAAATTGTCGTGGAAACCGCACCATATTCTACACAAACTTACCGCAAACGTAACCTTATGCTGACCGACATTTTTTCTCCAACTCGGTGTTCTGAATGTAAGCTGTGTTGTAATTTTCATCGCAATACAGCCTGGGAGACACCGTCGCTACAAGATGAACAAATTTTTCTTATGCACGAAATGTGCATTCCTCTCCAAAAACGTTCAGATGGGACAACGTCTTTTTATCTGCATTTCACTTCAGACTCTCCGGATGAGGTGGTGAACTGTCCGCTGCTCGATACATGCACAGGTTGCATTATACCAAGAGAGCAACGGCCCTTTGAATGCCGTATATGGCCACTGCGAATTATGAAAAAGGGAAGCACAAAGATTATCGGTATCTACGAAAATTGTCCGGCTCTTACCGGAGACAATTTTGAAAAACTCAAAAACTTTGCTCTTACCGAATTACTACCGCAAATTCTTTCATTCGCATCAAGACATCCCGAGATAATGCGAAACTTCAATTCTGCATACAAAATTATCTGGTCTGAATAAGTATAGAAGCAGGGGAATGTTCCACGTGGAACATTCCCTTATTCAATTCTTACAGCCAAGAATATAAGGAAAAGTTAAATTTCCAAGTTTAATACATGTTCCACATGGAACATGTTTAACGCGTTGGAACAATTACGGGAGCTTTAAAAAAACGACAAATGGAATTCAGAAGCCTCGCCGCATGGCGAGGCGACATAAAGTAGCCCATGGTGCAGCCGCCTTGGCGGCGAAACCATGGGAATCGCGCGAAAAAACATGT
>JAFQGF010000011.1 GCA_017415555.1 Akkermansia sp. | reverse complement strand
CACCCCACCATCCGGTGGGGTTCGGTTTGTTTTTGCGCTATACCCACGGGTTTCGTTCGCGTTGCTCACTCCACACCGTGGCTATTATATGCCGCCTCGCCATGCGGCGAGGCTCGCAAATTCCGCTCGCTTCGCTCGCCCGACAAATTTCAATTTGTCCGTCACCACCAATACGGATAACACATCAATCTTTAATTGCCGGAGCAATAATTATGCCAACACGTATCAGAACCAGCTTTCCACTTTCTGCCTGGCGGTTTCCCACCATTCTGCGGCTTTTTGTTCTGCCTGCTGGCAGGCTTCGTCAAACTGCCGGGATGCTTCCTGTTGGAGGTGATTAAACTCCTGCCGGATGGGAGTGAGGTCGATGGAGTCGTACCATGCCTGGAGGTCGAATTCCTGCCACCAGTTACGCGCCTGCCGGACAGTGGAGCTGGCGAGTTCGAGGGCTTCCTGGGTGACTTTTGCCGGGGTGCCGGAGTGATTGAAGGTGAGGCGGATGACTCCGGGGCCGGATTCCGGTCCGCTCCAGGTGCGGATGGCGGTCAGGCCGGGGAATTCCTGCACGGCTGAGTTGAGGCTGCGTTCGAAGGCGGGGCGGTCTCCGAAGGCTGTGAGGTAACATTCGTACTCGGTTTCTCCGGCGGCGATGGCGGCGGCAACGCTCCGCCACATCTGGCCGTAGTTGGTGAAGTAGCGCGCATGGGTGCGGAAGTAGAGGGCGTCTTTATGGGCTGAGACGGGCAGGGAGCCGCGCACCCAGCTGTGGTCTCGCGCCATTTCTGCATCGCTGAGCAGGAAGTAGTTGTGGGAGAGCACCGGAGCATCGCTGCCGATGATGGTGGGGTCGTCCCAAGTGGCGTCCACGTGGTACCATTCGCCGTTGAGCTGAACGAGGTTCCAGGCGTGGTCTTCGTTGGTGCGGCCGACGACAATGTGACAGGGGATGTCGGCCAGGCGCAGGAGCAGCCAGAGCGTGCGGCTGTAGGTTTCGCACACGCCGCGGTTGGTGAGCAGAAGGGTTGCACAGGAGCCGTCTGCCTGCAGGTCGTAGCCGGCGCGGTGCACGAGGTCATCGTGTATGAGGCGCACTTTGTCGTAGTCACTCATCTGCGGGGTGGTGAGTTCTGCCACTCGTTGTTGTGCTACCTGCAGGGCTTGCTGCTCCGCTGGGGGCAGGGTGGCAACAAGCGCCGGGTTGAGATGGGCGGCCAGGAGGCGTGCGTTGTCGTGGTAGGTGAACTCCAGCAGGACGGAGCGGTCCGGGTGGCGGGTCAGGGAGAAGGCTTTGCTGTAATCCTGCCAATGGGAGTTGAGCAGGAGCTGCTTGGGTTGTTGCCCGCGCAAGCTGCCGAGGAAGATGCAGTTGGTGCGAGTCTGACCACGCAGGGCAAGTTCTTCCAAGTGGTTGTTGAGCTCGGCCATGCTGTGGATGGCCACCATGTCGCGCTTGAGGGCAAGGTAGCCCGGTTGCTCCGGCGCCTGTGCCCAGGTGAGCGGCACAAGAAACAGAATTGCCGTATGGAGAACTTTAAACATGAGACTTACTGTTCTTACTCGCCTAACGGAAGGTTGAGCAGGAAGGTGCTGCCTTTGGCATCGCTCTTCTCCAGGCTGAGTTCGCCGCCGATGGAGCGAGCCAGGTCGCGCGAGAGAGCCAGGCCGAGACCAACGCCGGGTTTGCGGCCGCTTTCGGATTTTGCGGAGCGCGAGAAGGGGCGGAAGAGGTCTTTTTGCAGCTCTTTGGGGATGCCGGAGCCGTTATCGCTGAAGCGTATGTTCAGGGTGCGGTGGGTCTGCAGCACGTTGATGGAGACGGCAGGGTGCTCTGCCTCGGCGTATTTGATTGTGTTGTCGGCGAGGTTGGTAAGAATCTGCTCAACGGAGAGCAAATCCGTGCGCAGGGTGATGAGTGTGGTGCGGGGATCAAGCGTGTAGTGGAAGTCGACGCCATTTTTATTGAGGCGCTCTTTTACTCGGGCGAAGAGTTCCGGCAGCAGTTTGCTGCAGGCTCCCACATCCTGCCGCCCTCGGACTTTACCTCGGGTGAGCTTGGCAAAGGAGAGCACGTTCTCCACCAGGTGGCCCAGGCGGCGGCTCTCGTTGTATAGCGTTTCGTGGTATTCTGCCACTTTTTCCGGGGGCAGGTTACCATTGCGAAGCATCTCTGTGTAGAGGTTGAAGCTGGTAAGGGGGGTACGCAGCTCGTGTGTGACGGCGGATACGAAGTCGCTGCGGCGGCGTTCCAGTCGGGCATAGAAGGCCAGCAGGGAGAAGAGGATAATGATGGAGAGGATGGAGATGAGCCAAGCGCTGGCCACGGTGCCGCGCAGGGCGTCCTCGCGCAGGCCGCTGTCCGGCAATTGTACTTTATTGCCGGGCTTGAGAATCATGGGCAGAGGGGAGAGATTGCTGACCTCTCCGCGTTGGATGAGGCGAATCTCCGGCGCTTCCAGTCCCGGCTCCACCAGGGGCAGCAGGCGTTCTGCCAGTTTCTTCGTATTGATGATGAAGCCGTCTGCGCCTTTGCCGTGGGTGGTGGGAAAGCTGCGCTGGCATACCAGCAAGCCTTCGTAAAACCAGGTGAAGAAGGGAGCGGGTTGGCCGGTGAGTTTGAGGGGGAGATTCAAATCCGGATCAACCGCTTCGTAGACGTTGATGATGGCTTTGTGCTTCTCGGGGTCGTATTTGATGTTTTTTGCGGGGTCAATTACCGGGGCATTGGGGTTGAATGCCTTGCGGCGTATGGCATCGACAATGATGGGGGTTCTGTCCATCCATGCCTGTAGGCCTTCATCGCCCTGAGGGCACTGCACCCCCTTGGAGGTGTACATGAAAAAGCCATCGTTAAAATCAGCCTTGCCTCCTGCGGGCATATTGTAGTACATGAGGCCTATGGGGGGCTTTTTGCCGAGTTTATTGCGCTCGGCATTCAGCAGGCGGGAGACCTCAGCCTGCACGCGGGGAAGGGAGAGCTCCAGCAAGCGGTTCGCCTGTGTCTGGCGGTCTATTTGCAGCAGGCGTTCCTCCAGTGTGGCTGCTTCGTGGGCTTGCCACAGTGCCGCCCCGATGACCAGTGTGGAGAATAAGGCCAGGATAACGGTGAGTTTCTTTTTCATGCGTGTTCGTTCCATTTATAGCCACGGCCGCGTATGTTCTCGATGCAGGCTGCTGCGGCCGGGCCTATTTTTTCCTTGAGGCGGGTGAGGGTGACGGGGATGGTGCGGGTTTTCCCCGGGCCGGAGCTGATACCCCACACGCGCAACAGCAGTTCTTCCTGCGTTATCAGACGGTTGGGGTGGGTCAGCAGGTAGCGGAACAGGTCAAACTCTTTCTCGCTGAGGGAGATGGCTCTGCCATCGCTTGCTGTGGTGCTGCGGGTGGCGGGATCCAGTACCCCGCCGGGAAAACTCCGTACGACCCCGGCTGCACGCTGGCGGCCCGGCGAGCGTCGCAGAACTGCCGCAATACGAGCCAGCAGCTCCGCGATGCTGAAGGGCTTAACTACGTAGTCATCTGCTCCGAGTTCCAGGCCTTTCACTCGTTCGTTTTCTTCGCCGTGGGCGGTGAGGATGATGCTGGGTATGCCGGGGCACTCCCGTTCCATGATGCGAAGCAACTGGAAGCCGGTAAGCTGCGGCATGTTGACATCCAGCAGGGCAAGGTCGACCTCCCGGGTCAGAAGCAATTCCAGAGCCCGGCGCCCGTCTTCGGCGGTGAGCACACTGTAGCCGGCGCCGGTCAGTGTGTCGGCCAACGCCTGGCGAATGGGCGCGTCATCTTCTGCTACAAGTATGCACCTTTCGTTCATTTGCGGCATCATACCATAGTTTCCCGCTTTCCCGCAAGGAAAATGCCCGCTTGTTACTGAATTGTGACGCAATTTGAAGCCCGGGGATGGAGATAATGCTCGAAAGCCGGGGCCGGATATGGTAGATTATCCGCAAGACGAACATGATGGATTTTGGGGTGGATGAAGAAGATATGGAGCCGATAGCCCTTCCCGCGCACCGTGTGTGGGAAGATTTGCAGGATATCGCTGTCTATGTGCAGATGTGTCTGTCGGAACTGGGGTTGCGCCGGTGGAGTTTTTGCTGGGATCGGGCGGTGCGGCGGATGGGGTGCTGCAACATAACACGTGCGCAGATTTCGTTGTCGCGCTATTTTGCAGAGGCGTATCTGAAGAAAGACCCGGAAATGATACGCCACACAATTCTGCATGAGCTTGCTCATGCTCTTGCCGTGGATAACTATGGGGAGACCGGGCACGGCAAAGTATGGTATATGTACTGTCTCCGCCTTGGGCTGCGTAACCCCACTGTACGCTGTAAGTGCGAGGATTTTACGCCGGCGCATTTTCAGCGCAGGACAACTCGCTATGTCCTTTGCCACCGGGAAACTGGCGAGATTTTCCGGCGTTACAAGGCGAAGCCCCGTAAAAATGCCGCCCGATTGCAGCGTACTTACATCCGGGGAAGAAAAGAAGAAACTCTGGGCAAGCTGGTGATTCGTCGCATCGATGATGACGGTCTGTAATGCTGCCGCGTGTATAAGCACTGAATTGAAAATTGCGGTCTCTGGGGGAGTGTCTGCTAACTTCCGGCTCCGTTGCCGCTTTGCCGAGACAAGATGCATCCCCTTTTGCATGGGGTAAGAAGGCGTAGAGGGACTTGAGCAATGTATCAGCATTAGCAATGCTGTAGCAAGGAAAAAGTTGAAAATGCTTGAAGATTATGCACTTTTATTCCCTAAAGGAATCAACAATAAACGTTGCTCCGACATGAGTTCAAATCTAATCAATTGTTTTATCTGAATTATGCATAACTACAGCATTGCTAATGCTGTAGAATAGCTCCAGTGACTTAGACTAGGTGGCTGCGCTCTCCCGATGCGCGAGAGAACGGAACTATGTGGAATGAGTCTTCTCTAACCCCATAATACAAAATCTTACAATCATGAAATTACATTTACCGAAATTGTTGCTGGCGGCCCTGCTGGGGTGCTCGATGGCTTATGCCTATAGCGAAGGAGAAAACATCACCATTGCAAGTGGGGATGACGTCTTAGCTGACTGGATGTTGCCCGAATCGGTTGAAATGCCCAACGTAACCATCAACCAGAGCGGAGGCTCAGTAGTTGTAGGTCTGGGCGGAGTTACCGTAAAAGGGGAGAGTGACATCAATCAGTCAGGAGGTGAGGGTGCAATCGATATAGATGAGTCGACCCTTTGGGACAACTGGCTCACCGGCAACGCCATGTTTTTGGGCGATTGCCGAGTAGTCGAAAATGCAAAGCTTACTGTAAATCAAAGTGGTAGCGGAGCTATACAAATAGGAATTGATGGTAGTCACGGAGATCCCGGCAGCTTCGATTTCAATCAGACAGGCGATGGACAGATATCCATCAATGGGATTGGTTCAGAAAACATTAAAACTACCATTTCTCAATCGGGTGCAGGAACGATAAAACTGAATTTTTCTACTGCGTTCAAGAATTTTACAGTCAACCAGACAAACAGCCAGGCAAAACTCATTCTCGATGGGTATTCTGCAAAAATTACTACTCCAGAAATGGTGATAGGGGGCAGTGTCAGTTGTGGCCCCGAGGGCTCACCCAATTTATCAGTGAATAAACTTGTGTTATTGGATAGCGGAAGAATCTGCTACAGAGGTAACGCTGACACCATGTTTACCATCACCGATGAGCTGGTGTACGAAGTAGCAGATAAGCCGATGGATGCCCGCATCACACTTGAGCAGAGCTCCAAAGTAACGCTGACCGAAAATTTCAAACTGACGTTGAGACTTATGGAGGGGTATACGGGCGAATCAATGAAAATAGCCATTGCTCAATATAAAGGTGAGTCTAATACTACATTCCAGTGGCTCACCAACAATACAGACAACACCGCCCTTACGTTGGATTCCGTAGTATGGACAGCTTCGAATCTGGACTGGCTACAGGATGGGGACGTTCTCTATGTAACCGGTGATTTGGTGCAGAATGATGAAGTCGTCATCGATAGGGAAACCGAGGTATCCGAATCCATAAGGGATAAAGGTGAAAAAGCGGTGAAAGTGACGATAACAGCCGATACCACGCTTTCTTCGGGCAAGAATACATACACGGGCGGCACTGTCATCAAAGGTGCCACTCTGAAGCTGGAGGAAGGAGCCACTGTGGGAAGCGGCGATGTGTGGCTTACCAGCACAGAGGGTGGATGCGGTGTGTTCGATATGGGAGGCAATGCCCTGACCAATAAACTGATTGTGACCGGCTGCATTCTTCGGAATGCTCAGAACTATCAGGGCGATATGGAAGTGAGCCATGAACTGGAAATAGAAGGTGTGGCTACGGCCAAGAAGGTAACGCTGAAAGGGGAAGGGACGCT
>JAFQGF010000010.1 GCA_017415555.1 Akkermansia sp. | reverse complement strand
GGGTGGGCGAAGGGGATCCCCCTCCGGGGCCGCCCCCCAAGCCGCTTGCTGTGCAAGCGGTACCCTCACAGAGGTGTCTGTCCCGTCACGGCGTAGGCGTAGCCGAAGACGGATCGGCTTGGGGGCAAGCTGCTGCGTCACTCGCAGCTTGCCCACGACAACCTCCGGTTGTCGAGTGTTCGAAGCCTGCCACTCCGGTAAAGCAAAAGCCCCGTACCTTGTCAGGCACGGGGCTTTTGCTTTAAGGGTGGGCGAAGGGGATCGAACCCTCGACAACCGGAACCACAATCCGGGGCTCTACCACTGAGCTACACCCACCATCAGGTTGGTGCAACGTGATGTTGCGGGGGAAATTATACACATGTTTTGCCTGAATGCAAGCCTAAAGTTGCAAAAAAGTGATTTTTTTGTAAAAAAATCCCCGCCCGGGTGTGGCGGGCGGGGGAAGGGTGGGAGGCTGGGGGTTACCAGAGACGCCAGCCGTCGAGGAGGGGGGCGTCTTTTTGTTGCTCTTTGGTGGGTGGGTCTTGCTCGGATTCATCTTCTCTGTGGGATGTGCCCATGGCGGTGTTTTTGTCGCTGCCGGTGATTTTGCCAAAGACGCGGCTGAAGAGGCCGCGTTTCTGTGCGGCCTGGAAGTCTGCTTTCCAGATGAGGCTGTCTTTGAGGAAGGGGGGACCTTCGTTACCGTTGTTGATAGTGTAGTCCTTGCCGTTGGCGGTGAGAGCTGCGCGTATTTTCTCCGGGTCGGGCAGAGAGTCGCTGGTGCGGAAGAGGTGGAGTGTGGGCGATTCGCTCTTGTCGATGATGCCGTAGGGGGGATTTTTGGGGTCATCGATTTCTTCCACGAGGAGGCAGAATCCGAATTCTGTGCCGGGGATTTCTGATACGAGGATTTCGATGGGGTATTTCTCTCCTTTTTTGACGGTGAAGGGAACGCCGCTGGGGATGCCGCCAAGGTTTTTGTTCCAATGTGGGGTGGAATCGTACTGGTAGATGGCGCGGCCTTTAGTTTTGGGGGTAATTTCGCGCTGGTGGCGGCTGTTGTTGGAGGGGGCTTCCTGAGTAATTTCCTTCTGGTAGGAATGGTGGGTGCCTTGGTCGAAATATTTGCGCGTGGGGATGCTCCAGCCGCTTTCGAGCACGAGTTTGTTGTCGAAGCGCACCAGGAGGGTGTCATCGCCCATACCCACGAAGCGGAAGGAGCCGCTCTGCGGTGCGGTCACAACGCCGCGATATACCACTACCCAGGCGGTAGGGTCTACTTTAGGGGTGCCTTGTGAGAGATTTTCGTTGCACTGGAAGGCTTCCGGCCCATAGGCGGCTTTGCAGCGGGGCAGGTAGAAGTATGGGGCATAGAGCTTGACCTTGGGGGAGTAATAGGCCTTAAAGAGGTCTTGATCCCACTTTTTGTTGTTGAACTTGTGGAAGAGGTCTACCACCTGCTGGCGGTGCAGGGGGCTGGCTTTGCCATCGATGGGGTGTTTAAGGTCGTAGAAGCTACCAATGAGGGCGGATTCCTCGCTCACATCCTCGCCAAAGGCCAGCAGCAGCTTGTAGTTTTCTGCCAGTTTGTCCCACTGTTTTTTGGTGGCCTCCCAGGCTTGTGTTCCGATATCCTGAGCTTTTTTGCCGAGTTCCTGTGCGTCTTCCCAGAGGTTGTCCCAGTCTGCGCGGGCGGAGGGTACCATCAGCATGGTGCCGAGTAGAACTGTGGCGATGGTGAAGTGTTTTGTGTTCATGGCCTCAGTTTAATAGAGACGTAATGACATGGCAAGTCAAAAATATAGAATAACTGTATGATTTTTATCATGACACAACAGCAAGGGGGGAATTGGGGTGTTGTGCTTGCAAGAGTCAGGCAGTTATGTTACAATGCGCGACCGCGTGCGTAAAAGGGTGCGCTCTACCGTCAATTTTAACCGTCGAAGATATGATTAAGTGGATTCTGAATAAAATCGTAGGTTCCAAGAACCAGCGCGAGGTGCGTAAGCTGCGCCCCATCGTGAAGAAGATGCTCGAGATAGAGAAGAACTGGGTGGGGAAGGACCGCGATTTCCTGGTTGGCAAGACCGCCGAGTGGCAGAAGTATCTGCACCGTTTCACTCCCATTGATTTGCCGACCCGCGGAGTGATTCTGTCTGCCGACGAAACGGAGCTGAAGCAGTATGCTGAGACTCTGAACACCCGTTTTGAAGCTCTTAAGGATATTTTCCCGAAGCTGCCGGAGGTGGAGGCTACGGCAGAGTCTATTGAAGCCGGTAAGAAGGCCTTTGCAGAGATTGAGCCGAAGTTTGACAAGCTGCGCGCCCGCTATCTGGAACAGATTATGCCGGAGGCCTTTGCTGTGGCTAAGTGCGCGGCTCGCAATCTGTGCGGTACGGAGGTGGATGTGTGCGGAACGCCGATTAAGTGGGATATGGTTCACTTTGACGTGCAGTTGATTGGCGGTATTGCGCTGCACCGTGGTTTTATTGCTGAGATGGCAACGGGTGAGGGTAAAACCCTGGTGGCCACGCTGCCGGTATATCTGAATGCACTGACGGGACTGGGTGTACATGTTGTGACGGTGAACGACTACCTGGCCCGCCGAGACTCCATGTGGATGGGTGCACTCTTTAAGTATCTGGGGCTGACGGTGGGCTGCATTCAGAGCATGATGCCCAATGACCTGCGCCGCCAGATGTACGCCTGCGACATCACATACGGCACCAATGCGGAGTTTGGGTTTGACTACTTGCGCGACAACGGCATGGCAACAACCCGCAGTGCCCAGGTGCAGCGCGGGCACTACTTTGCCATTATCGACGAGGTGGATTCCATCCTGATTGACGAGGCCCGTACGCCGTTGATTATCTCCGGCCCGGCCGTTATTGAGCGCGAGCAGCAGTACGATGTGCTGAAACCCCTGATTGAGAAGGTGGTGAAGGCTCAGGTGGAGCTTTGCAACGGGCTGATGAGCAAGGCGAAGAAGTATGCCGCCGAGGGGGACGCGGCGGCTGCCGGTCGCTGCTTGTACAAGGTAAAGCTTGGCATGCCGCGCAACCGTGCCTACATGCGTTCACAGGAGGATGTGGAGATGCGCCGCATGGTGGAGAAGTATGAGCTGTTCCTGTTGCAGGATCCGCGCAAGCTGGAGCTGTTCAAGCTGAAGGAAGAGCTGTACTTCTGTCTGGACGAGAAGCTGCATGATGCGGATCTGATGGAAATGGGGCGCGAGCTTATCAGCCCCGGCAAGCCGGAGGACTTTGTGCTGCCGGATTTGGGGACTGAGTTTGTGAACATTGATGAGGATGAGACGCTGACCGAGCGTGAGCGCGAGGCTCGCAAGACAGCCCTCATAAAGAAGCTGGATGAGAATGCGGCTCGCCTGCACACCATCAGCCAGTTGCTGAAGGCCTATACCATTTACGAGAAGGATAAGGAGTATGTGGTGAAGGACAGCAAGGTCATCATCATCGACCAGAATACCGGCCGCGAGATGCCCGGACGCCGCTGGAGCGAGGGCCTGCACCAGGCCGTGGAGGCGAAAGAAGGCGTGGAGGTGGAGGCTGAGAACATGACCTACGCCACCATCACCATTCAGAACTATTTCCGCCTTTATTCCCGCCTGGCCGGTATGACCGGCACGGCCGAGACCGAGGCAGCCGAGTTCCACGATATATATAAGCTGGACGTGCTGCCCATCCCGACAAACCGCCCCTGCATCCGCAAGGATCTCAATGACCTTATTTTCAAAACCCGCCGCGAGAAGTTCAATGCTGTGGTGGCTAAGATTAAGGAGCTGCACACCAAGGGGCAGCCGGTGCTGGTGGGCACAGCCAGTGTGGTGGCCTCCGAGACGCTCTCCCGCATGCTTTCCGGGGCTCGCATACCGCACGAAGTGCTCAACGCCAAGAACCACCAGCGCGAAGCCGAGATTGTGGCTCGCGCGGGCCAGCGCGGGGCGGTGACGGTATCTACCAACATGGCCGGCCGTGGTACGGACATCAAGCTGGGCGAAGGTGTGGCAGACCTGGGAGGCCTCTTTGTGCTGGGGACAGAGCGTTACGAGTCCCGCCGCATTGACCGCCAGCTGCGAGGGCGTTGCTCCCGCCAGGGCGACCCGGGTGCGTCCCAGTTCTTCCTTTCGTTTGAGGACGACCTGATGCGCAACTTTGGCGGCAGCGAGCGAATGACACGTGTGATGGATCGCTTCGGTATGGAGGAAGGTGAGGCTGTGGAAAGCGGCCTGATGAACAAGATTATCGAGGGTGCCCAGAAGCGTGTGGAGCAGCGCAACTACATGTGGCGCAAGCATGTGCTGGACTATGATGATGTGATGAACCAGCAGCGCACCATTGTGTATGGCATGCGCAACGAAGCTCTGCTGTGCGAGGATCCCCGCGAGATGATTTACGAGCAGCTTGTGGAGGGTGTGAACAACAAGTGCGAGCTTTATCTGAACGAGGATAACACCGGCACCGTACGCCGTGCGGACCTGCTGCAGTGGGTCAACGCCACCTTCCCCCTGGGCTGGGGTGAGACAGAGGCAGACTTCCTGACACGCAGCCCGGGAGATGCCGCTCAGGTTATCATCGAGAAGGTGCGCGAGATGTATGAGAAGAAGGTGGCTGGCGAGCGACCGGACCGTGTGGACCAGATGGAGCGCAGCATCATGCTGCAGGCTATCGATAAGCTCTGGCAGCAGCACATAACGGACATGGATGCCCTGCGCGAGGGTGTGCGCCTGCGTGCCCAGGGGCAGCGTGACCCGCTCGTTGAGTACAAGCGCGAGGCCTATGAGATTTTCGAGGCGCTGATGAACAATATCCAGTTCGAAATCCTCAACAACCTCTTCCGCAGCACCACGAATCTCAACGCATTTGAGGACTTCCTGGCTTCTCTGCCCGGCAGCAATGCCGAGGAGGAGGATGCTGATGTGACGGATATTCTGGGGAATGGTGATTTGCTCTCCCTGCTGCGCGAACAGATGAGCCAGATTGCCGCTCGTGCCAAAGCCGCGGAGCCCGCCGCTCCGCAGCTCGATGCATTGCCCGAGATGCCCGGCATCACAGAGCCGATGGATTCTTTCTCCCCCACGATGGAACTGCCGGAGGGGGAGAGTGTAAGCGGGGCTCCTATGCCCGGCGTGCGCATGAAGGCAGAGAAGAAGCTCACCATGCCTCGCAAGAAGGTGATGGGTAAGGTGAAGCGCGAGAGCAACCCCGGCGTGCTGGCCATGGGCGGGGAAGAAGACGGCGAGGCTCTCTGAGAATCTGTCCTAATCCCGGGAACACCCGCACAAAGTACACGCACGTTATGAACGTACGCTCTGTTCTGGAATACGTGCCTTATTTCCGCGGTCGACTCTTCGTGGTGCATATTTGCGAAGAGTTGGTGGCTGCGGAGGCCTTGGTGGATACTCTGCTGGATGTGGATGCCCTGCATGAAATCGGTGTGCGGCTGGTATTGGTGGCAGAGGGGCAGGAGTCTTCGCTGCTCATGCGCCGTGCCGGGGCCTGCGAGGTGCACGCGGCCGTGGCAGAGTTGCCCCTGACAGCGGGCCCGGCGGCAGTGGCGCGAGTGCAGGAGATCGTGGAGCGCCGTCAGGTGGCCATTGTGCCTTCCGGTGTGGCCGGGCAGTTTGATGTGGGCAGCGTTTCTCTGGCTGTGGAACTGGGCGCGGCCAAATACATTTGCCTGCAGGCCGGCGGCATTCCCCGGCGGGATGGCCAGCCCATTTTTGCCATACGCGAGAGTGACGTGACGCATGAGGTGTGCTCTACCTGTTCGCAGCCGGAGGTGTTGCAGCAGGCTGCAGTGGTCTGCCGCCGTGGTATACCCCGCGTGCACCTGTTGGATGGACAGCACCGCGGTGTGTTGCTGGACGAGATTTTCTCTGAGGAGGGCGTGGGCACCATGGTGCATGCCGACTCCTATCGCGAAATACGCCCCCTGCAGGAGGATGACATCCCGGAGCTGCTTTCGATGATAGCCCGCTGTGTGGTGGACTCCAAACTGGTGGAGCGTACCTATGAGAGTATTCGCGATAATCTGGATAGCTATTACGTCTATACGCTGGACGATACCATCGTGGGCTGCGTGGCTCTTTATCCCTACGCGGCAGATAATTGCGCGGAGCTGGGGTGTCTCTTTATTAAGAAAAACTACGAGGGCCATGGCTATGGCCGCGCTATGTGCCGTTTTATTGAGGACAAGGCGCGGGCTTTGGGGTTTGAGTGGATATTTGCCATTTCTCAGAGTGCCGTGGTCTATTTCCGCGACCGTCTGGGGTATGCGGAGCTGCCCCGGGATGTGCTGCCTGCCGCCCGCCGCTCTGTGCTGGAGGCCAGCGGGCGTGCCTCTGCCGTGTTTGGCCGCAGGCTGTAAAGCGCTTTTTGCAGATTGCAGATACGCGTGGAAATCGGGCGTTTCTGAGAGGCCGACCACTCTGTTTCAAGTTGTCGGGGAGATGACGGGCATGTGCTCTCGCTCTGCCCGATAAGCTCCGATTCCGTATTCCCTTATAACAAGAAAGGGAATAATTGTTCCAACGCGTAACGGTGGACCCTGTATTATTGGCCGTTTTTTTTATGATGTGTTGTTTTTTCCGTTGACAGTGGGTGTTGTATGCTTCTATAATGGAGGGCGATGAAGGAGCGACTCTGCACATATCTGCGACATCCCCGGCTCATCCTGCTGCGAAGGCTGGTGATGCTGTGGCTTGTGTTTGTGCTGCTTGGCTGCCTAGCCTGCCATGCGATGGTGTGGGAGGTGGATTTTTACGGCTATGTGCCTGTGTATGTGCCTCTCCGCTGGGTGGCATGCATGGGCGGTCTTGTTGTGCCGGTGCTTATACTGGCGGTGATCGTATGGTGGGGCGTGCGTTTTTATGTGGAGCGTCGGCGCGAGAAAAAGGTGGCTGCCGAGGTAGTTGCGGAGGAGGTGCAGATGGAGTTGCCGCTGGTCTATCCGGTAGCCAAGCCTGGGTATATGCGGCGCTGGTGGGATGTGTGGCTACTGTTGTTTGCACTGGGGGTCTGTGTGCCGCTGTGTTGGTGGTTTGATTATCTGGAGAGCAGCAAGAGCACGCTGAGGGTGAGTTGTCAGGGGAATCATGGTGATTCTGTGTTTGCCCGGGCTGCTTGGGACAGCCCCGGTGCGCTTGCTGAGGGGGTGCAGGAGCGCTTGCCGGCGGAGGCTCCGTATCTGCACAGTTTTCGTCTGCCGGATGGCGATTTCCGCGTCACTTGCCAAACAGGTGCTACATCCTTTGCCCTCAGTCATATCCGGCGCACACGCCGCTTTACCCTCCGCCCTCATTTCGACATCAGTGGCGAAATAGATCTCTACATCTGCCCCATTCTGAACGAACCCGACCGCAAACGTGTGCGTACCCTGCTGAATTACTATATGGAGAATCCGCAGGCTCGCCGTCCGCGCATTAAGCGCATGAGTTTCTCCCGTTGTGAGGATGCTGCAGTGCTGTACCTGGATTACGGGGAATATGTACTGCTGCCAGTCCCCAAGGGGACTGAGCCATCCGATGCGCCGGCTCTCATCTATCTTTCTCTGCTTCCATGAGGTATTTGTTCTTTTTTCTGTTGAGTCTGCTGACGACAGCTTGCAGTTTGCCACCTGCGGTGGGGGGAGGGGCGGTGGTGATAGATATAGGCCACCAGACGACCGCGCGCGGCGCCGCATCGCCGGATGGCACGATAAATGAGTACGAGTTCTGGTGTACCTATGCCGGGGAGGTGAAAGCCGCCATCGAGGCGGAGGGGTACTCCTGTGTGGTGCTGAACCGGGGGCTTGCTCCTGATAAGGAGCCCCTGAAGGCGGCCTGCCGTGCAGCCGGAGTGGTGCAGCTCAACAAGCCGGACCGTGGCGCAAAGCGCTACCCCTCCACACATTACCCGGAACACATCGGCTGCGGCATGGTGAGTGCGGATCGTGCCATCGATTTGCAGGCCCGTTGTGTTGTCTTTCTGCATCTTAACAGCACCGGGAGAAAGTGGGTGAGCAAAGCTCCCGCAGGGCTCATCCTCTGCAACTGCAAGCAAGGCAGGGAGCTGGCCGGTACCGTGTGCAATGTGTTGAGGCGCAAACACCCCAATCTGATGCATGGTGTAAAAGTGTTGCCTCGCTATATTGGCACCCAGCCTTCTGCCGGGTGGCTGAATGCGCTGGACGCAGCCGGGATTCCTGCCATTGTGTTCGAGGCATTGTATGTGAATTACCGCCCGCATGTGGACTACCTTCGCCGGGAGGCGCAAGCCCGGCAACTCGCCCGCTCCCTTGCAGCAGGTGTGGTGGAGTGGTTGCAGATGCAAAAGTGAGGAATTGTTTTTTGGGGGGGCGAGGCTTATTGGGCATGCCGGGCTGCGACAATAAATGTTTTCTAGTTGACAAACAGGAGCCGTGTGATAGAATGCGGGGTAGATATGAACCTGTACTACCTTGCCCCCTTTCTGAGTGTGCCCGCTGCCATGTTTGCTCCTGCTGCCGATATGCCGGTGCCGGATTCTGTAGAAACGCCTGCGGAGCTGTTGCCTGTGTTGCAGAATGTGGATAAATTGTCGCCGCAGGAGGCCCGAGAATTGCTGCAGAAACTCCCTGTGCCGAAACAGTGTAGTCGAGTGCTGAAATCCCGCCTGACGATACACAGCACATTGCCGGATTTTCTCTCTTTGGGGGGGAAGTCCGGTGAGGAGGCTGCGACCATACGAGCTCGGATTCTGCAGAAGTCCCCTGCGGTGTGGCTGGGCTGTATTTTTCTGGAGATGGCCGATGTAAAACGCGTGGGGGATAAAGCCCGGGAGGCTCGATTGGTGGAAGAGTGTATGAGGGTATTGCAAGGGTTGGGACCGGAGAGCGGCTTAGGCGTGGTGCAGGTATTGGGTGAGAATCCTTTTCAGGAGCAGAAGCCGGAGCGGAGCGAAGCCGAAAAGCAAGAATGGAATCGCGGTATTGTAACGCGTTTGCAGACTCTGCCTGATGCGCCGGATGCTCAGGTAGCTCTGGCGATGTCCTATCTGTACGAAGAAATGGGTGCTGGTGTGGATGTGGAGAAAGCCATGAGCCATGCATTGCGAGGTGCTGTGGCCGGGGAGTTTCTGTTGGTGGATTCTGCGGCACTCCGCGACAACCTGCGATTGAGTCTGGCACGGGCTGCCGCCCTGAAAGGTGAGGCCGCCCTGCCGCTGCAGGTGGCAGCGCTGCGACAAATGGAGGGGGAGGATAAGGAGGTGACCGGGCTGGCCTCTTACCGCCTGAGCCGGCTTTACCACAGTCTGCCGGAAAATCTTGACCTAGTGGGGGGTGAATTGGAGCGTAGGGCTTTAATTGAAGGGGCGAATCTGGGGCACCCGGCTTGTCTGCAGGCGGCGGCAGAGATTTGCGCGCAGGAAGAGCCGGAGGAAGCCTCCCGCTTATATCGTTTGGCTGAGGCGGTGAAGTTTGACCCGCAGAAAGATTATCTGAATAGCGCCCATGGGCGGAAGGCTGTAATGCAGGTATACTGCCCGGGGATTTCTCTGCCGGATGCCACGGAGCGTGAGGT
The DNA here is from genome assembly GCA_017415555.1 of Akkermansia sp. Taxonomy (GTDB): domain Bacteria; phylum Verrucomicrobiota; class Verrucomicrobiia; order Verrucomicrobiales; family Akkermansiaceae; genus Akkermansia. The sequence continues at coordinate 60,285 of JAFQGF010000010.1, read as the reverse complement.
GAGCAGGCTTTTCATGCGTTTGGTCGCGCAGGCAAAGCTGACCGACTATCTGGCTGCGTTTTCCGGGCAGGAGGCGGAGACCTTCAAGATGGCCATGCAGGTGTGGGATATGTTACTGCATGGCGTAGAGACAGCCCCCGCTGAAGAGGAGCTTGAATACCTGGAAAGGCCGGATACGGAGGAGGGCGACAACCGCGAAATTGTGCAATGGTTGAAGAAGATGCAGCATGTGCTGGAGGAAAGCCCGGATACGAAAGAGGCCGCGGAGGGGTTTGCTCGGGGGGCGGAGCTGGCTGAGGATGTGCTGCGTGCCTTCAAGAACGGAGCTTCGATTTCTGATGAGCAGCTGGCCTTGTTGCAGCAGCTTGCCGACGCCAAAATTGCACAGGCTCTTTATATGCTGGCCTGGCGACAGGTAAAGTTCCTGGGTGCCTTTACGCAGGAGAGCCTGGACATGATGGCAGAAGCCAGCGAGCGAGGTTCTGCCGACGCATCCTGGTTCCTCTACACTGCTTTCTGGGAGGGGCTGTATGGGATGGAGCCGAATCCGCTGACGGCTACGCATTGCTACCGCCGGGCCTTGTCCCAATGCAGTGCCGATGCGTGGCAGCGCGTGTGGGACGGGGCCGGGGACGATGGTGTGAGGCGACTGTATGCTCGCATTCACATGCGGCATTCCCCCGGAGGCGAGAAATACAGCCTGCATCTGGATGATGAGTTGCAGGCCTATGCTGCCGTGCATCCGGAGCTACAGGGGATTATTGCGCCCCTGCGCCTGCTGTACTTCAGGCTGGCGCTTAAGGCAGACTCCCTTAATGCGGAAGAGACCCGGGAGCTGCGCCTGCGTGCCCTGGCGCTGGCGGAGACTGTACAGCCTGCCGTGCTGAAGGCCGCAGATGTGGAGTTCTGGCGCCAGTTTGCGGAGTATGAATACAGGGAGGCATGCCATGAAGAGCGTGCCATAGCTGCAAGAAAGGCCTTGCCTGCTTTGAAGGAGGGTAGTGCTGACATGGCGCTTGTCGCGGAGCATAAGTTGGCTTATACTCAGACGGGGCAGGATGTGACACGGCTGCCGGCGGACAAGCTGGCGGGGGCGCACCTGGTTTGCCGCGAGTGTGACCGTGCCCTTGCCGACTTTGCGATAAAGTCCGGGGTGCGTAGCGTAACGTCACTACGCATGCCAGTCGCCGAGCGGGACTACCTGCGCGCACACAATATTGCTGCCGGGGGCTGGGAAATTGTGCGGGAGTAAGTGCTCCGCCACCTGTACTCGCGGACTTTCTGTGGCTCAAAAGCCCGTTTCAGCCGTTTGATATGGCCCGAAACGGGCTTTTCCTTTGCAAAATGTCCGCAGTAGTGTTACTGTTGCTTAAAAATAAATCCGCCACGAATGTTGTTCGTGGCGGGAGAAAAAATGGGGGAAGGGTTATTCTTCGGCTGCTTTTCGAATGCGTTGGCGGTTGTTCCGGTGATTGTTACAACGGTCAGATGCCGGTAATGACACGGGCTCCGCATTCTGCACAGAACGGCTTGTTGGGTTGCAGCGGGGCTCCGCAGGCCTGGCAATAACGCGTGGGGGGCTCTTCTGCAATGGATTCTGAGGTGGGTGCTACTACCGGCTCCGGTGAGGTTGACAGGGGTATAGTTTCCTCGTTGTCGAGGCCGGGTAAGGCGGGCTGCTCTGTGTTGGCGGGAGTCGGAGCATCGGAGGAATCGGATCTGCCCTTATCGAAGAGCTCGCGGAAACTGGCAGACCACCCGGAGAGCTTGCTATACAGGTCAAAAGCTGGTGGTGTAGTTTGCGCCTCGGTCATGTAACGATGCACCATTTTGACCATAATCCAGCTGTCTACAAAGGCGTATTTTATAGCCCAGGCTACCATGAGAGAGAGAATGAAGGCAATGAAGCCATTCCATTCCAGAGCTCTGAAAGTCAGACCGAATCCAACGAAAAGAATCAGGGTTATGATGATGACGGAAGCGAAGACCATCAGCATAATCCAGGCGGCGTTTTTCAGCAGTTCTTTCCAGTTCTGAGCGTAGAGTACCACGCCGTCTGCCGCGCTGCGGTAGGCGTTGTTTTCTTTCTTGTAGAACGTGTAGCACAGGCAGCACTCGTCTATATAGCCCAGAGCCAGTTCCAGAAAGTAGTTGATGAGTTTCTGGATATTTTCGCCACCGGGCAGCATGCTGAGCACTCCCCCGGTCAGGCTCCCGAGCATACGCTGTATCTGTTTGACTGCGCGGGTTACAAGTTTGTCCACGCCGAAGTATACGTTAGCGGTGCCGAAGCGCTCCATCACAAGGCCTTTGCCGACGGCAATGGGGGAGGCCGGTATTTCGCCGGTACGGAAGCTTTCTGCAATGACGGCCACATGGCCGGCTTTTGCCATATAGCCCAGGTAGTGGTTCAGAACAAAGTTTACAAAGCCGATGCATCCAAGCCACACCAGCAGCATGATGCCGAAGACGCCCTCGCTGTTGAAAAGAAGCCCTATGCCCAGCAGAACAGCCAGAAGAATGCCGTCTATCAGTATGTTGAGCATGCCCAGCCCCAGTTTGAGCCAGCAGAATGAAAGCGTGCGGAAAAATATGGAGTTTGTTGTCATGGTTTCAGTTGGTTTGTGGTCTCAGTCTTTTCGTTGCGGGGGGCAGCCCTGCCGCGAGGCTGGGCTGCATATGGTGTAGGGGGCGTATCAGTTGCCGCGTACTGTGGTTGTGTAGGTTGTCACAATGCCCAGAACGCTCTTGATTTCCTCATCCACAGAGGTGATGGAGGAAATGCCACCGTTGCGTTTGGCGGTGGCAATAGAGGCATCGCCAATCGCCACACAGCCCAGATAGGTGGTGGAGGTGGCTACGCCTACGCGGGAGCCGCCGCCGGAGCCAGCTGCCACGGGGGCTTTTACGTCCGTATAGATGGCTCCTACTCGGGGGGCACCGCAGCTGCTCAGGGTGAGGGAGACGGCGGTAAGCAAGGCAAGTGTATGTATGGTTTTCATGGATTTAGGTGTGATGTTTTTTGGTGAAAATACAGTCTGCTTGTTAGAACGGGAAACTGCACATTTATGTGTATACTATATATCCTATAGTTCTGCAAGAAAAAAAAGCATCAGTGGCGTTTTTTTGTCGGCCTTTCTGTGGCTCAAAAGCCCGTTTCTGCCGTTTGATATGGTCCGAAACGGGCTTTTCCTTTGCAAAATGTCCGCAGTAGTGTTACTGTTGCTTGAAAATAAATCCGCCACGAATGTTGTTCGTGGCGGGGAAAATGGAGAAAGGGTTATTCTTCGGCTGCTTTTTCAGCATCGAGGGTGTGCTTTTTCCAATCGGGCAGCACGGCTGCTGCGTGACCGCTGGCGAGGCGATTACCTTCAGCATCCACGATGTAGATACCCGGGGGCAGGATGAGGTACTGGTGCAAGGCTCCGGGCATTTTCTGCATGGCCGGATTGTGTACTGCGGCAAAGGTGGCTCCGTTTTTCTCCAGATAGGCCGTGGTGGCGGAGAGTTCGCCGTCGTAACTGTCGAAGATGAGATCCACCTTGCCACTGGCCAGCATCAGGGCGTGGGCTTCGAGAATCTGAGGCATAAGCTTGTGGCAATGCCCGCAGGTGGAAGAGGAGCGGTACACCACATAGTACTTGGCCTCCAGATTGGGTCGCGCATCTGTGGCGTAGGTCTGAGCCTTCAGGAACTGCCCGACTTTTGAGGTGGGTTCTGCCGAGTCAAAGGCGCGCTTGGCCGCGGCTGATTTTTTAGCAGCCACTTTTTTGGCTTTGGCAGCTTCCTTTTCGGCTTTGGCGGCTGCTTTTTTGGCTTTGGCGGCTTCGCGTTTTTCCTTGGCTGTCAGTTTTTTCTTTTTTGTGCTGCGGGTGGCAGTGGGGCTGTCGGATTGCGCTTCAGCCATGGGCAGGGCATAGGTGCAGAGCCCGAGCAGAATGCAGATGGTAAGTATAATGTGTTTCATGATGATTATATGAGTTCTGTGAGTTCGTGGATGTTGAGGGGGGCAACTTTGTTTTCTCCGCTGAGGACGTCGTCCACCAATTGTCGTTTTTCTTTGTGGAGGGTAAGGACGCGTTCTTCGATGGTATCTGCACAGACGAGGCGGCAAATGGTGACGGGGTTTTTCTGGCCGATGCGGTGTGTGCGGTCCGCAGCCTGGTCTTCCACAGCCGGGTTCCACCAGGGATCCAGCAGGATAACGTAATCGGCCGTTGTGAGGTTTAGACCGGTGCCGCCGGCTTTAAGGGAAATGAGGAAGAAGTCTGTGTCGCCGCCATTGAATTGTTCTACGGCTTTGCTGCGCTGTTTCTGCGGAGTGCTGCCATCCAGATAGCTGTAGCTGAGCCCGCGGGCCTCGAACAAGCTGCGCACATGGGTCAGCATATCTGTGAATTGACTGAAAATGAGAGCTCTGTGTCCGGATTCCCGCAGCTCTTCTGCCAGTTCCTGCAGGACGGCCAGTTTGGCGGAGGGGATGCTGCATTCCGGCAGTACGAGCTGAGGGTGACAACACAGCCGGCGCAGTTTCATGAGCTGTGCGAGAATGGTGAAGCGATTTTCGCTCTCCAGCGCTTCCGCCAGAGCTGTGCGTCTTGTGGCTTCGTACAGAGCGCGTTCCTGCTCGCTCAGAGTAACGTAGAGAGTTGTTTCCGTTTTGGGGGGCAGTTCATCCAGAACATCGTTTTTCAGGCGGCGCAGAATGAATGGCGAGACGATGCGGCGGAGCAGTTTGTGTTGCTCCGGTGAGCTGGTGAAGCGGCGGGAGAAGTCTTCTCTGTTGCCGAGTAAGCCGGGGTTGAGGAAATCAAAGATACTGCGCAGCTCGGTGAGATTGTTTTCGATGGGGGTGCCGGTTGCGGCGATGCGGCAGCGGGCCTTAAGCTCCGTGGCGACCTTAGCTCGTTGCGATGTGTCGTTTTTAATGTACTGTGCTTCGTCCAGCACCACCACGTTCCATTGTTTTGCTGTGAGCAGCTTACTTTCTGTTATCAGCAGACCATAGCTGCACACCAGTACATCCCGTTTCTTCAGGTCTTTTATTGTTTGAGCCCTGTCGGTTACGCCCAGTGTTTGAAGTCTGAGGGTTGGAGTAAAGCGCGCGGCCTCGTGCACCCAGTTGTTGCATACGCTGACCGGTGTTATGACCAGGGAGGGGCCATCCTCAGCACGAGCCAGCAAGACACTGAGCACCTGCAGGGTCTTACCCAGTCCCATATCATCCGCCAGACAGGCGCCCAGCCCGCAGTTCATGAGGCGCTGCAGCCAGCGGTAGCCTTCTTCCTGGTATTCTCGCAGGGTGGCTTGCAGGTTGCGCGGGCGATATGGGCTTGCCTGGTATTGTTGCAAAATCTCCTGAGTTTTGCGCTGCAGAGGCAGCGGCAGTTGTTCCTGTCCATCTGCAAGCCCCATCAGAAGCAAGGCCGCGGGGGATATGAGTGATTGGTTCTTTTTGCTGCCGGTTTTGCCGGCCGGGTGCACTACGGCGCTCAGGGTTCGCAGCTGGCGCTCCAGGGTGCGATTCAGTCGCACAAAATGCGTGTCGTTGAGCCTGATGTAGCGCCCCGGGCATTCACGCAGGCAACGCAGTAATTCTGCCAGGTGAATCACCATTCCTTCGTTGGTCTGAACTTCACCGCCTATGCTCAGCCAGTCTTGAGCCGCTTTTCGCACCTGGAGGTTGAAACCGCTGTAGTTTTTCAGCTCGCCGACGCTCAGTCTTTCTCCCTCGGGCCAGCGTACTTCCAGCAGTTCCGGCGGGCAGGCGTGCAGCTCTTCCACGATTGCCAGAGCCGTATCATTGACAGGCGTTTGCCAGGTGGAGTCGGCATCCAGCTCCGCAGCTAGAGTGGGGCAGTGGCTCAGCAGCTTTTTCAGCAGGTCACATTCCTGTATGGGGTCGCGCTGGATGAGTATGGGGGTGCCATTCTGATGGCTGAAATATGTATTTTCGCCCTGTCCGAAATGAATCAGGGGGCACCCCGGAAGCAGTTCCAGATACAGAGCGCCGCTCAGCATCCCGGTTTGGCCCTGCATTTGAACAACGCCGCGATAGATGGCTTTACGGGGCGGAATGCTGGTGGCCGATAAGTCACCTTTCAGCCGGAAAGTATTGCTGAACCCGGTAAGAACCGACATCAGTTTATCGCGGTAGGAGGCGGGGAACGTCATTTTCCTGGAGCCGCTATGCTCCGCCAGGATTTGGTATGCCTGCTCATGTTCCTTTCTGATGATGCATACACCATAGCGATTGCCGCCCAAGTGGGTGAGTGTGGCTGTGTCTTTTTTATATTCCTCCAGAGTGAGCGTGATTTGTTTTCCCTTGGTGCTGAGTGTCAGTTCCGGGTTAAGTGCGGTCAATTCTATATCCTGTAATCTATTATCGCTCTCCAGTTTCAGATGAGGATTACCGCAGAGGTAAAGGATGTTCTGGCGGGTGATGGCACCTTCGTCTATTTTGTACCAGCCGTTTTTCTGAAGCGGTTGCGTTGCTCTTACGAAATGGTGTTCTGTATCTGTGAGGTAGTCATTGAATTTTCCGTCAAAGAGATGGGAAATATTGACTTTCTGTCCATGTGAGTAGTTTCCGCTGGTGCGTTTTTTCTGAGCCTGAGCGGAGAAGTGAGAGATGTCGCCGTTTTTATCGCGGTGCAGAGTCCAAATGATGCGTGCAGGCTTTCCGGCAGTGGGGGAGGTACTGCTCTTCAAAAGCTTCTCCAATTGTTCAATGACTTTGTCTTGGCTGGAGGAAAGCCGGGTGACTTTGCAGAATGGGGGTAAATCCGGTCGGCCGGCCATGATGGACTCCAGCTCGCGGAGTTGCTCCGGGCTGTAATGTGGGATGCACAGCAGGGAGTTTGCCATGTAGAAGGCGTAGAGCCCCAGCCCTCTGTCTCGTAGCGTCATGCAGGCGTTGTACATGTCGTTGAGCTCTTTTGGGGAGAGCTCGGGCAGGGCGTTGCGCTTGGCAATAGCCATAGCCTTAGGGAGCAAATCCAGCGGGCGGGCGTATTTGTAGGTAACCTTTTCCGTGAGGAAAGCGCGTTCCCGGGATTCTGTGGTGTTATGGAAGAGGTTTGTGCTGCTTGAACCGCAGATGTTTCTCAGCCACGTTGCAGCCTCATAAAGCTCATCCCTTTTGAGTGAGCGCAATCTGAAGGCCGCAATGAAGAGCAGTGGGGAAAGCAAGGCGCGGATGGGGGAGGTAACTGCGGGAGGCGTGCTGTAGTAGTACGATCTTTTGTCGAGAGAGAGGAGCGAGAATAGTTTGTCCAGAGCACTCCATTTGCCGTCCTGCCATTCTTTGAGCGTTTTTATGATATCGTGCACATTAATCCCCTGCCGGGGATTGATATAGATGAGCATTGCATTGTCGCTAATGGCTTCCAGCAGTTCCCAGTTGCCTGTTTGCAAGGCAATGTGGATGATAACGGCTGCATAGTCCTGTGCACCGCTTCGATCCCGCAGAAAATTCTGCACCCACCACTCGGGAGTTTTGTATTCCGGTAGGCTATCCAGCGCTTTCTCAAAATAACGGGCCGGCAGTAAAACGTTCTGCAGGACTTCCGGTAGTTGTGGGGGATTCGCTATGTCTTCGTCCAGAATGTACAGAAATTTCGAGACTAATTCGTAGGAGGATATATAGTTATCGGAAAGCGAATATGCGGATTGTGTGTTTTTGATGAGTTCCCAAGCCTGTTCCTCTTCGCCCATAAGACGTAGTGCCCGGCACACTTGGTACAGCGCGGAGGGGATTTCTCTTGGTTTGAAGCGCAGAGTTGACAGTAGCTCCTGTGCATAGTTCTTTACCCATTCCCGCAGGTCAGCGAAGAGGGGGAGTTTAATCCATTTCTTGAGTACTTCCCAAGGGAATTTGTGGGTAGGGTAACAACCGGAGCGTTTGGATGACAGCGCCTCGTGCCGGGTCAGATGCTCCACCAGTGGCTTGATACTCTTTTTGAGGTGGGGGAAGTGCGCAAGGGTAATGAGGGGGCTGAGGGAGGTTTGAGCCAGCCCCGGCATGAAGTGGGTGATGGCCAGCAGGAGTATCCCCTGGTACTCGAGCGGGCATTTGGGGTATGCATGCCGCATGGCTTCCTGCACGGCTTCCGGCAGCTGCGGGGCAGGATTGTCCTTTACTTCAAACCCTGGCAAGTTGAGGTGTGGCATAAGGGGACGTGGGAGGGCGGCCTGAGGAGTCATTCCTCCGCAGGTGCTGCCAGAGCAATCCACTCGGCAGGCATGCGACAGGGGCGTCCCTGCGGCATCTGTACAAGGGCCAGACGTTGCAGTACGCTGACGCAGAGTTTGTTGTTTTCAGCACGGCGAATTTCTGTGCGTACAAACATGGAGGATTTTTCCACTTTTTCCAAGCAAGTGTTCACCAGCACTTCATCTGCGAGAAAGGCAGGGGAATGGTAGTGTACCTCATGACTTACCAGTACCAAGTGGCGGCCTTCTTTTGCCATGGTTCCATAGTCCATACCCAGTTCAATGGCCATTTTGGTGCGAGCTTCTTCGACCCAGCGCAGGTAGGCCAAGTTGTGCACCACGCCGCCGGCATCGGTGTCGTAGTACATAACTCTGTAATTGAGTGTGTATTGCGAGTTCATGTCACTTGTCTGTTTGTTATTGTAAGAAAGTTAAATGCCATCGTCCAGCATGTCGAACATATCCAGCTGGGTGATGTCCGCTGTGGGCTCGGCAGCCGGTAAGCCGTGTTCCCGAGCTTTGCGGCGGCGTACGGTTTTGGGTTCGCGCGTACCGGCGCTCATCTCCAGATGGGTAAGAATCTGCTTGGCGCGGTCGATGATGGGTGCCGGTAGCCCTGCCAGCCTGGCCACCTGAATACCATAGGACTTATCTGCCGGCCCGGGCAGAACCTTACGCAGGAAGACGATTTCATCTTTCCATTCCCGCACTTCCACGTGCCGGTTACTCACGCCGGCATGCGTGTGTTCCAGATCCACCATTTCGTGGTAGTGTGTGGCAAACATCGTGCGGCAGCCGATGGTGTCATGCAGGTGCTCTGCTACGGCCCAGGCAATGGAAAGGCCATCAAAGGTGGCGGTGCCGCGGCCGATTTCGTCCAGAATTACCAGGGAACGCCGGGTGGCGTTGTTGAGGATAAGGGCGGTTTCGCTCATTTCCACCATGAAAGTGGATTGCCCGCGGGCGATGTCATCGCTTGCGCCCACGCGGCAGAAGATGCGATCCACCAGGCCGATACGGGCAGATTCCGCCGGTACGTAAGCGCCCATCTGGGCCATGAGGGTGATGAGAGCCACCTGGCGAATGTAGGTGGATTTACCGGCCATGTTGGGGCCGGTGAGGATGAGCACGCGGTCGTGCTCTTCGTCCATCTCTGCGTCATTGGGTACGAAGGCGGTGCTGGTCTGCACCTGCTCAATGACCGGATGGCGGCCGTTGCGGATGTACAGCACTCGGCTTTCGTCCAGCACGGGGCGGCAGTAGTTGTGGCGGCGGGCGGTTTCTGCCAGACTCAGCAGCACGTCCACCTCGGCCAGAGCCTCGGCGCTTATCTGGATACGGTCGATGTATTTCCCGACTTCATCTCGCAGGGCACAGAAGAGCTCATATTCCAGCTGGCGGGAACGCTCGTCTGCGCCGAGGATGGTGCCTTCCATGCGCTTCAATTCATCGGTGACGTATCGTTCTGCGTTAGCAAGCGTCTGCTTGCGGACGTAGTGGGCAGGCACTTTGGCGTAATTTGCCTTAGTTACTTCGATGTAATAGCCAAAGACGTTGTTGTAGCGAATTTTCAGAGAGTCTATACCTGTGGCGGCTCGTTCACGCGCCTCCAGCTCTGCCAGCCACCCTTTACCTTCGCGGGAGGCGCAGCGCAGTTCATCCAGCCGGGCGTCATAGCCATCGCGAATCATACCGCCTTCTTTGATGGTGACGGGCGGCTCATCGCAGATGGCTCGTTCCAGCAGAGACGTCAGCTCCGCAAAATCCCCCAGGTCATGCAGCAGAGGCTCGAAGTATGGTTGCCGGGTGGAGAGCACCTGCAAGTCCTGCGCTATATCCGGCAGAAGGCTCAGAGATGTTCCCAGCGCCAGCAGGTCGCGGGCGTTGCCGGCATTCTGTGCCAAGCGGGAGGTGAGGCGTTCTGTATCGCGCACTCCTTTGAATGTATCCCTCAGCTGGCTCATCAGGAAGGGCTCCTCCAGGAAGGCGGCTATGAGTTCCTGGCGGCGCTGCAACTCTGCCAGGTCGCAGATGGGGTGCAGCACCCAGTCTCGCATCTTGCGGGCACCCATGGGGGAGGAGGTGCCATCCAGAGCTCCCAGCAGGGTATTGCGCATGCCGCCACGTGCCTCCACGAGGTCGAGGTTGGCACGGCTGGCGGCGTCGATGAGCACAGCGTTGTCTGTGGGGCGCAGAGAGAGGCGGCGCAGGTGGTCTGTGCTGCGGCGCATTTGGTGCTTGAGGTAGTGCAGAATAGCTGCTGCGGCGCCGATGGCTGCTACCAGATGGGCACAGCCGAATCCCTGCAGGGAATGAACCCGGAAGTGGCTTTCCAGAAAGGGCTTAGCTACGCCGGGCAGGAAGGTGTAGCCGTCATAGTACTGGGTAACGGGCAAGCCCTCAAAGTGCTCCTTCTGCTCATCGCTTACCAGCATTTCCCGCGGGTGAATGCGGCCTATTTCTTCTGCCAGAGCTTCGCGGGTTTCATAGTCCACCACAGTGAACTCGCCCGTGCTGTGGTCGGCGCAGGCCAGGCCCCAGCATTTTTTGTCCTTGTAGCAGGCTACGATGTAGTTGTGCTCGCTTTCGTTGAGCAGGGCCAGGTCCGAGAGCGTGCCGGCGGAGATAATGCGTGTAATCTGGCGCTCTACCAATTTGCCCGGCACCGGGTCGGTCATCTGGTCTGCAATGGCCACGCGTTTTCCCGCCTTGACGACCTGGCCGATATAGCTCTCTGCCGCATGGTGCGGCACGCCGCACATGGGGATGTTCTGGCGCTTGGTGAGGGTGAGACCCAATGCGGCGGAACAATCTACCGCATCTTCAAAAAACATCTCGTAGAAATCGCCCACGCGGAAGAAAAGCCAAACATCATCCGGCAAGCCCTGCTTCATGCGCAGGTATTGCTCCATCATCGGGCTAATCTTAGCATCATCCGCCATAATTTGTGAGCTGAGTCTAGCAGATAAGGCTTCTCGACGCAAGCCTTTTCCGCGTGCGCGTGCGAGGAAACGAGGCGTTAATCTCTGTGGTAGGGGCTACCGGCCAGCATGGTGTGCAGGCGGTATATCTGTTCCAGCAGGACGACGAGGGCGAGTTCGTGCTGCATGGTATGGCGCCCCAGAGAGAGAACGTGGTCGCAGGTGTCGCGCAGAGCCTGGGTGTGTCCGTCTGCCGCGCCGATGAGGAAGGCTACATGTTTAACGGCGCGCATCTGCCAGGATTTTGCGCGTTTTTCCAGTTCGCGGGATGTCCAGTTTTCCCCGCGTTCATCCATGGCTATGCGCAGGCAGCCTTTACTTGCTTCCAGCAGGCGGGCTGAAACTTCCTCGGAGGTGCCGGCTTTGACATAACGAATTTCTACCTTGCCCAGCGGGCGCAGGCGCTCTTCGAAAAACTGAACACCGCGGCGGGCGTAGTCGATGGATGGCTTGGCGGCTGCAAAGATGATGAAATCCATGGTGGTGTGAATATCAGTTGCAGAGCAGATGGCGGCATAATTCATCCACCGAACCGAATACAGGTGCCTGCCATGCGGCCAGGTTGCTGACATCGGCATACCCCCAGGCCACAAGGGCCAGTCCGCAGCCTGCATTCTGTGCCGTGCGGGCATCATAAAGGCTGTCGCCTACGAGGGTGATATCTTTGAGTGGGATGTTCCAGAAGTCTGCAATATGCTGCAGGGCATCCGGGGCCGGTTTGCGGGGGAAGCGACCGCTGAATCCCATAATGGGGTCGAATGGTGTGTGGGGAAAGAGGGCGCGCACCATCGGCTCTGTCACATCGTGCGGTTTATTGGAGAGCACTGCCATTTTTGCGCCTGCTGCTGCCAGGCGGGTGAGCATGTTTGTCACCCAGGGGTAGGGGCGCGTGAGCGGATATTGCCAGCACTGTGGGTATTGGTGGCGGAATTCGGAGTGCATGGCTTCCAGCTCAGGCGGGGGCGTATGAGCTGCATCCGGATATCCCAGCGCCATGGCGCAGAGATTTGCAGCACCGCTGCCTATCATACGACTGATGGCTTCCTGAGAGTGCTCAGGAAGCCCCAACGCGCGCAGCGAGCGATTGACACCCTCCGCTATTCCCGGCAGCGAGTCTGCCAGGGTGCCGTCCAAATCAAAGACGATGTGGCGTTTCATCAGTGCAGGAACCCGCGCTCGGATGTCTTGAGGAACTCCAGAATGCGCTGAACGTGCGGGTTCTGCACGTATTTTTCCTCGCCCTCATTCATCAGAGACTCAATGTTGAGCGTCATGTTGGACTTCTTGTCCAGGAAGAGCTTGCGGTAGGCGTACTTAATGGCGCGGATGTCCCCCTCGTCAAAACCACGCCGCTGCAGGCCGATGGTGTTCACAGAGCGGAGCTGACCACTGTCCGCAATCATATAGGGGGCTACGTCCTGAACCACGCGGCAGGCGCCGCCCACCATGGCGTGCTCGCCAATTCGTACGAACTGGTGCAGCCCGGCACAACCACCTATAATTGCCCAGTCGCCGATAGTGCAGTGACCTGCAGCTGCGGCAAAACCGGACATGATGACGTTGTTACCGACGTGCACTTCGTGGCCGCAGTGGCTGTTAATGAGGAAGAGGTTATTGTTGCCGATGACGGTCTTTGTCTCGGCAGTAGTGCCGCGGTTAATATTGCAGTTTTCGCGGAATACGTTGTTATCGCCCACTTCCAGATAGGTGGGCTCACCCTTGTACTTGAGGTCCTGGGTCTTAAGGCCGATAACGGCAAAGGGGAAGAACTCGTTGTTTTTGCCGAAAGTGGAGGGCCCGCCAAGGACCACATGGCTGTGCAGCACGCAGCCGGAACCCAGTTTCACATGCTCCCCGATAATACAATAAGGTCCAATCTTTACGTCATCCGCAATTTCTGCGGTCGAATCAATTATTGCTGTAGGATGTATTTCCGCCATGTCTGTATTCTAACCCTATTATCCTGTCCCTGCAAGCAAAAAAATGCTTTTTTCCGTAAAAATGCAGGATATTTTGCGGACTTGACAATTTTGAGAAAAGGTGTATATTTCTGCGTGAAGCCACGGAGCCTGTGTTTGCGTGGTGAAGGTTATATGAGAACGCTGCTAATGCCGATATGTGCCTGCCTTCTGCTTGCCTGTTCTCCCATGCATGGGGCGCGGGACTGGCAGCCCGTTCCGCGGGAATTGTCATCGGCACGACCGGTGGTGCCGGCGTATGAGGTTGAGTTTTTGCCGGTGTTGCCCTCGATACCGGGCACGATTGTGGTAGGCAGCTTCCGCATTCTCAACAATGCCGTTCTGCGCTACGATGATGAAGAATACCTGGATGCTATTCGCCGGATGGCCGCCGGCATGGGTGGTAATACTGTCGTATACCCTCAGGATGGTATACAGGAGGCTACTGTGGCGTATGTGCCTCTGGAGGAGGTGAACTACCACGGCGGGGACGAGGCTCTGCTGGAGGCTGGTGTGCTTACAGAGGACTTCTGATGCACCCTGATGCCGGGGGGCGTTTTACTCTTCGTCGCTGTCGGCAACAGTGCGCGGCACGAAGCGCATGATTTCGGCGTGGAAGCTGAGCGGAACATCACCGGTGGGACCATTGCGATTTTTGGCCAGCAGGAGGTTCGCCTCGTTGCCCACGCTTTCGCGCTCTTCATCATCCTCGGCATAGTAACGGGAACGCCAGAGCAGGCCAATCATGTCGGCATCCTGCTCGATAGCGCCGGATTCTCGCAGGTCACTCATCTGGGGGGTGCCCTTATTTTTACCTGTTCGGTTTTCCGGGCCACGGTTCAGCTGGGCCAGAGCAATGATGGGGAGCTTGAGCTCCTTGGCAAGGCTCTTGAGGCCGCCGGAGATTTCTGCGATTTCTCGTTCGCGGCTATTCTGTGCCTGCTTGGTATGGGAGCGCATGAGCTGCAGGTAATCAATGCCGATGGCGGCGAGATCCGGGTATTTACGCATTTGGCGGCGGGCCTTGGCGCGCAGCTCGGAGATGGAGATGGCCGCCGTATCATCGATGATGAGCTTACTGTTCTTCATCTCTGTGATGGCTGAGCGGAAGCGCTTCATTTCCTCTTGCGTGAGCTTGCCCTGGCGTGCTTTAAGGTCCTGCTTATTGATACCGCTACGCGCATAGAGCAAGCGTTCCACGAGCTGCTCGCTGGGCATTTCGCAGGAGAAGGCCATCATGGGCTTTTTGAGGTCGAGCACAACGTGCTCCATAATGTTGAGCATGAAGGAGGTTTTGCCCATGGCCGGACGAGCGGCAATGATGAAGAGCTCGCCGGGTTTCATGCCGTTTATCATGGTATCCAGCTTGGGAAACCCGGAGGAGAGCCCCAGGATGCCACCCGAGGTAGACATCATGCGCTCCAGGTTGGTAACGGCTTTATCGATATCGGCTTTCAGGCTCCATTCTTCTCCCTTGGCCGAGTTCATGCGGATTTTGAGAACATCCTGTTCCGTCTGGTCCAGCAGCTCCTCGATTTCGGCCTCGGAGGTGTAGGCTGAGTCGGAGGCTTTGTTGGCTGTCAGGATGATGCTGCGGCGGATAAATTTCTCCTTGAGGGTCTCAAAGTGCAGGGAATAGAGAGCTGTGGTGGTGGCGTAGGAGAAAATATCTGCCAGGCCGGCGTGCCCGCCGACGGCTTCCAGCTGCTTTTTATCCGTGAGTTCCTGGGCCACAGAAACGGTGTCGAGCGCAATGCCTTTTTCGTAGCGGTCGCGGAAAATTTCCCAGAGCAGGCGGTGTGCGGGCACGTAGAAGTACTCGCTGTTCATGCCGTCAGCAATGCATTGAGAGATAATGTTAGTGGGGTCAATTGTCATCATCGAGAGCAGACTCTTCTCCACACCGGTAGCCTGGGGCATTATGGTGCGATCCACCTCTTTCAGCTGGCTTTTCTTGAAATCCGGAATCTCTTTGTTTGGCTCACTCATGTTTGGCTGACGTACGCGTGGCAGATACTACCCCGAAGTGTGTCAAAAAGCAAGTTTTTTCTTATGGAATCCGAAAATGTGCAGAATGAGCTTGACATGTCGTCATGATTCCGTATACTGAGAGTGTCTTAGATTTATGAAAACGCTTTCCTTCCTCTCCGTTCTTGCAGCTGCTGCCATGGTAGCTCAGGCTGCTCCCGTAGTTGAGCCTTCCGATCTTTCTGAGAGCGCTCTGAAGAGTATTGCCTCTGACCGCCAGAAGGCCAGTCTGGCTCAGCACAATAAGGCCAAGGCCAAGGCCGAAAAGCAGCGCGAAAAGGATGCCAAGAAGGCAGCAGAGCTCACCGAGTTCAATAACGCCGGTATGAAGAAGACCATTCAGCGCCGTGCGCTCAACACCATGCTGCCTCCCTGTGATCGTGAGCCTGAGACTCCCCGTGAGCCCGGCGATTACACAATCCGCTACTAAAGCAGATTTTCCTTATACGCCTCTCAATAGAAATTGCGGTCGAATGGTGCATCATTTGGCCGCAATTTGTTGTGTATGAAAATCTACACTTACTTGATTGTCTTTATTTTTAACCAGCGAAGATGTGTCGGCTGATGAAGTGATACTCGCGCCGGATGTATATTTGATGACGCCGAATGCGGGAACACAAACGGTCGAAGTCCCCGTTATTGCCTGTTTTTACTGATTCAGTTCAAGCGGCTCAGTGTGGTCTGCGGGGCTTCGTCTGCATGCAGGCTCCAGCAGAGTTCATGGGTGCCGGCCTTCAGTCTGTAGAGCATGAGAGCCTGTAGTTCTTCACCTTTTTTGCCGCTACTCTGCAGCAGGCACATTCCGGCCGGGCCATCTGTTACAAGCCGCGCGCCGGAGTAGTTGCTGATGCAGAGCAGGAAGGCGTATATGCCATCTGTCTCTGCCTGCACGGTGGTATCGGCAATGCGGATGGTACTGCCATTGCTTTTCTTGGGGCGCCACTTAAGCGGTAAACGGGCCGGGGATGAGGTCTGGGGGCTGTTGAGACCCGGCCGGGGCTGGCGGTTCATCATGCGCAGGGCACGTGTGCGCGCTGCACGGCGCCAGGTGTCGATGGTGACAAAAGTGATGGGGATAAGGCCAAGTGCCAGCCAGGAGAGGGTGGCGGTCATTCCCCACTGCATGTTGTCAGTTAGTACCAGGGTGAGCAGAATACCGCAGAATGCGCCGGTGATGGCCAGCCCCGCATAGAAGCCGAATACCATTCCCGGGAAAAGCAGGAAGAGGATGGTATAACGCAGAAAGACTTTGATGTTGAGCGGAGTGCCCCTCAGAAATTCCCGCTTTACGACGGCAGCGTAGAGCTTCTGCAAATCTGCCTGTGGGGTGCTTTTGTTGATTTCCATAGTTTACAGTCTGGCAGAACGTTGGCGCAGAATGTGGTCAGCAATTACCAGCCAGGCCATGGCTTCCACCACAGGCACGGCGCGGGGCAGCACACAGGGGTCATGGCGACCTTTGCCACGCAGTTGCACTTCTGCATGCTCGTCGTTAATGGTGTTCTGCGGAATCATGAGGGTGGCGGTGGGCTTGAAAGCCAGGCGCATATTGATATCCTCTCCGTTGGAGATGCCGCCCTGCACGCCGCCGGAGTTGTTGGTGCGTGTGCGCACGCGGTCGCCCTCCATGTAGTAGGGGTCATTATGCTCGGAGCCTTTCAGGGCAGGGGCGCCAAAGCCGCTGCCAATCTCGAAGCCCTTGCAGGCGGGTATGCTCAGCATGGCGTGTGCCAGCGTGGCTTCCAGTTTGTCGAAAACCGGGTCGCCCAGTCCTGTCGGGCAGTTGCGTATGGTGCAGGCCACCACACCGCCCACGGAATCGCCCTTGGCCCGAGCCTCGCGGATGACGATGCTCATATCCTCGGCGCTCTCGGAATCGGCTGCGCGTACAATGTTGCTTTCCACGACTGCTGCATCTACGTCGGCCGGCAGAACGTGGCAGAAAACGGTGTGTACCTGCTGCACCCAGCCAATGACCTGCAGCTGTGGGTAGAGAGCCTGAGCCATGGCTTTGGCTACGGCACCTGCTGCCACGCGGCCTATAGTTTCGCGTGCACTGGCTCGGCCACCGCCTGCCCAGGCGCGGATGCCATATTTGGCATCGTAGCAGTAGTCTGCATGCGAGGGGCGGTAGGTGTGTTGCATTTCATTGTAGGCGGAGGACTGGTGATCCTTGTTGCGCACAGAGAGGGCGATGGGAGTGCCGAGGGTGATGCCATCCAGCACGCCGCTGAGGATTTCCACGCAGTCTTCCTCGTTGCGAGGGGTTACGATGTCGCTCTGTCCCGGTCGGCGACGATTCAGCTGAGCCTGAATCTGCTCTGCTGTGAGAGGTACGCCTGCCGGGCAGCCGTCTATCACCACCCCCACTCCCACACCGTGGGACTCACCCCAGGTGCTGACTCTGAAAACGGAACCGAATGAACTGGACATATCTGTATGGCTTCTATAATAAACGATGAAAGCTGCTCAGGCAAGCTGCAAACGTGACAACAGGGGATTTGTGCGAGCCCGGCTTACAAATTTTTGTACAACTGCCAGTTGATGTAGGCAAAGTAACCCATCAGTACCATGGTGAACCACATGCCGCCCGTCAGGCTCAGCAAGGCCAATATGCCGGCCAGTGCCATGCCCACCAGGGTGGTGAGCTTCATGTTATCGGTGACAGTGGCAATCAGTTTTCCACCATCCATGGGGTAGATGGGCAGCAGGTTGAAAATGCTCCACCAGACGCTGATGAGGATGATGGTACTGTAGAGTTGCAGCATAGTGAGTGAGAGGTCGCCATCCCGGATGGCCTGCACCAGGCTCACCATCTGCTCGTGCGGTATGGCTTCATCCAGCCCGAAAGGGCTGAGCAGAAAGAAGCTGATGCCGGCACCGAGGTTACCCACCTGCAAGCCCAGCAGCAGGGCGACCAACAGTCCGGGAAGAAGACCGGCCAAAGGCCCCGCCAGAACATACGTGAAATACTGCGCGCGCGTGCGCGGCAGGCCGGTGGGTCTTGTCACTCCGCCCATCAGCGCGAGCGTGATTGTTGGTGTGCCACCTGTGTATCGACGGGCTGTCAGCGCGTGCCCCAGCTCGTGGGCAAGAAGGCAGAGAACACCGGCCGCTACAAAAATCAGGACCTGTTTCAAATCGCTCCCATCGCTGACGCGGAAGGCTCCGCCTAGCAGTGCCAGCACAATCCAGCAGCTTGGCTGAATGCTGATGGGGATGCCCCATAACGTAAATCTCAGGGTGCCTCGGCTCACTTCGTGTTCGTTCATATCCCTTATTTACCCTAATTTTGAGCAATTTTCAACCGAAAAGCAAAAAAAAGTCATTTTTTTTGAAAAAAAGCTTGCAATGCTCCGCGAAAAGGAGTATTATCTGCCCGCACCCCGAAAACATCGGGAATCGCAAATCCGGCGTAGCTCAGCGGGAGAGCGGGTGACTGTTAATCACTAGGTCGTTGGTTCGATCCCAACCGCCGGAGCTGAAGAGTCAGAGAGGTTTCTTCTCTGGCTCTTTTTGCTTGTTCATGCATAGCAGGCTGGTGATATGAAAATCCGGAAAATGATAGCGGGGGTTTTGTTGGCGTTAGCTCTTGCGGAGGCTGTTTCCGCCGGGGAAAGTTGCTCTTTTGCTGAGTCTTTGCCGGCAGAGTCAGTTGTTCTTCCCCCTGACATGGCCGGGCAGCTGGCCTTGCTGAGGGAGACTGTGGCGCTTGTGGAGATGCTGCAAGCGGTCGTAGAGGATTCGGGGATGTATGTTGCGCCGGATGCCAGTATTCGCATGATGGTGGACAAGTGGCTACTGCCTCGCTGCCGAGAGCTGCAACGCCTTTCGGCGTCTGAGCTGAGTGGGCTGTGCCTGTTGGCGGATGGTATTGATTGGCAAAGTACCTGGCTGTTGGATATGGCAGAGGGCGACAGCTGTGTGGCTCTTCCCCGGGCAGCGGCGGAACCGCTTACGTGTCTGGAGCGATTGCAGAAGGCAGCGCAGGTAGTGGAGCACCGGTTGTCGGCACCGGGAGAGGAGGCTGTGAAGGTGGAGTTGCGGAGATTCCTCAGTACCCTGGGTGGGCAGCAAGTGTTGTTGCAGCCCGCCCGATTGCTGCAGCAACGGATGGCCAGAGATTACAAGACGGTCTACTCCTTTTTCTGCGAGTTCAAAGCCGCTCTGGAGCAGGAAGATGTGCTCGCAATGCGTGAACTTGCGGTTTATACGGATTATCTGCTGCAGAGCGAGGGCGATGAACTGCGCATAAATGCTCTGGCCGCCGTGTATGCGAGGGTGTGCCGGGCTGAGTATGAGGTAAGGCCATTGACTTGCCGCATCACTCCGACCATGCAGGACGCACTGCTTCCCTTTCTGCATCGCCTGCCGGCACTGCGTGGAGTATTGCCCTGAGAACAGCACTCCGAGTCCTCTCTTAACCCGGTTTCCGGGGGCTGCGTTTCAGCGCGGCCTGGCCTTCTGCGGGGGGGTGGGGTGCTGTATCCGAACTCGAGGCAATATCCCATACGCCATTGGGCCGAGTTATAAAGCATATTGGCACAAAATCACATATTCTGCGTTTTTACTTGACTTTTCATCCCTTTCGGGGTACGCTTCCCCACGTCAGAACAGACACACTTTATTATTATGTCTCGCAAACCCATTATTGCCGCTAACTGGAAGATGAACATGGGCCCGAAGGAAGCCAAGGCTTTCCTCGCCGCGTTCAAGGATGAGAAGACCTGCGAAATCGCTGTGGACAAGGTAATCGTTCCTCCTTTCGTGACGATTCCTGCCGTGATGGAGACCCTCGGTGAGTGCAAGTGCATCGGCGTGGGCGCTCAGGACGTGAGCGACCGCGACAACGGCGCTTTCACCGGTGAGATTTCCACCGCTATGCTCAACGAGCTGGGCTGCACCTATGTGGTGCTTGGCCACAGTGAGCGCCGCCAGTACCACGGCGAGACCAACGCTTACATCAACAAGAAGATTAAGAAGGCTCTTGCCGCCGGTATCTGCCCCATCTACTGCATTGGCGAGACTCTCGAGCAGCGCCAGGGTGGTGAGCTGGAGACTGTGCTGAAGTCCCAGGTGGTGGAGGGTCTTGAGGGCCTTACCCCCGCAGAGGTTGCCGGTCTGGTGATTGCCTATGAGCCCGTGTGGGCCATTGGTACCGGTGTGACCGCCAGCGCTGAGGATGCTCAGGCTGCTCACGCTTTCATCCGTGGCGTCATCGCCGACACCTTCGGTGCCGAGGCGGCTGATGCTGTGCGCCTGCAGTACGGTGGCTCCGTGAAGCCCGGCAACGCTGCCGAGCTCATGAGCCAGCCCGACATCGACGGCGCCCTCGTGGGTGGTGCCGCTCTGAAGGCTGACTCCTTCGCCGCCATCATCAAGGCTTCCGTGTAAATTGTAACTGATTTACGCATATTTTCGCTCCCCCCCCCGCTTGCAAGTTAATGCAGGCGGGGGGGGAGTTTTACAGTATCTATCCTATGAATGATTGGGGATTTTGGCTTCAGTGTTACTTATTGATAGTGTTGCCGGGGTGTATGCAGGCGGACTTCTGTGAGAGCTATGTGACGATGGAGCCCGGGGTGTTTTATTCCGCCTATCCTTTACCCGATGGCAGTTATGCTTGTTTGAAGGTTACGGTTGATGAAGATGGTACCATGGAAAGCCAGCAGGAAATTCCGGAATCGGAATGGAGAAGGCAGACAAAGAAAACGCAAACGGGCGATTAATTCCAAGTTGAGCACTTGTTAATACGGTAAATTGAAATTGGGCGAGCCGACAGGCGAGCGGAATTTAAGAGCCTCGCCGTATGGCGAGGCGGCATATGGTAGCCCAGGGCTTCAGCCCTGGGGTAGAGACGTATAAATATGGGAACCCCGACGCAAGGAGGGGTGGCATAATGCCCATGCTTCAATGTTTAGCATCGCTTTATGCCACCCCACCATCCGGTGGGGTTCGATTTGTTTTTTTCGCTATTCCCACGGGTTTCGTTCGCGTTGCTCACTCCACACCGTGGCTACTTTATGCCGCCTCGCCATACGGCGAGGCTCGCAAATTCCGCTCGCTTCGCTCGCCCGCCCAATTGCAATTTGGCGATAAATGGGATTTTTCAGAGTGGCTCGTCTTGTAAAAACAAAAAAGCCCGGCTCGAGGTGAGCCGGGCTTGCAAAGTTGCTTGGAGCAGGGGAATTAGTTGCGCTCGAAGAGGGCGCGAATCTTGCTGCCCACCACCTCAACCGGGTGCTCAGCCAGAGCGGCACGCTTGGCCAGCAGGTTGGGGGCGCCGGCAGCGGCCTCAGCCAGCCATACGCGGGCGAACTCGCCACTCTCGATGCGCTTGAGGCTCTCCTTCATCTTCTCCTTCACCTCCGGGCCGAGAATCTGCGGGCCGTTGTAGTACTCGCCGAACTCAGCGGTGTTGGAGATAACGCCGTTCATGGCCTGGATACCCTTGTTGTAGATGATGTCCACGATGAGCTTAGCCTCGTGCACGCACTCGAAGTATGCCATTTCGGCGGGGTAGCCGGCCTCGATAAGGGTCTCGAAGCCATACTTCATGAGGTCTACCAGACCACCGCAAAGCACGTTCTGCTCACCAAAGAGGTCTTCATAAGTCTCCTGCTGCATGGTGCACTCCAGCACGCCGCCGCGGGTAAGACCCTCTGCCTTGGCCATGGCCAGAGCCACGTTCTTGGCGTTGCCACTGGGATTCTGGAACACGGCAATGAGGCCGGGGCAGCCGAAGCCCTCCTCGAACACGCGGCGCACCTCCGTGCCCGGCCCCTTGGGAGCTACCATGATGACATCAACATCTGCCGGGGGCTCGATGGTCTTGAACACGTAGGCAAAGCCGTGAGAGCAGCACAGAGTCTTGCCGGCGCACAGACCCGGCTTAATCTGGTTGGCGTATACGGAGCCGTGCATCTCATCGGGCAGCAGGATGTGGATGATGTCTGCCTTCTGAGAAGCTTCGTCCACCGTCATGACCTCGAAGCCGTCCTGCACAGCGGCATCCCAGCTCTTGCCGGGGCGAATGCCGATGATAACGTGCACACCGCTGTCGCGCATGCAGAGTGCCTGAGCGCGGCCTTGAGCGCCGTAACCGATAACGGCCACTGTCTTGCCATTAAGAACGCTCACATCGGCGTCCTTGTCGTGAAGAATTTCCATTGTCTTGTTGTGGTTAGAATTGAACTTCCGCACCCGACCGGCGGGTGCGCCCTGTTAATCTACCACCATTCTGTTTAATTGCAAGTATTTAATGCGACATATTTTTTTGCATTGAGACAATGATTTTGATTGACATTGCGCGGGTGCGGGTGTATCCTGTGCGTCCCCGCTGATGCTGCAATACCAACAACGGAGGGCTGGGGGCAAGAGCGCAGCACCTTCCGCACACTCGTGTTTCCTGACATAAGGTTACACACAACATAAATACATACAATGATTAACGAACTCGTATCCAAGATGGTTGAAGCCGGCGTGCACTATGGTCACCAGACCCGCAAGTGGCACCCCAACATGAAGAAGTACATTCTTACCCAGAAGAATGGCATCCACATCATCAACCTGGAGGAGACAGAAAAGTGCCTCGACAAGGCTTGCGCATTCCTGGCTGAGAAAGCTGCCAAGAACAAGAAGATTCTCTTCGTGGGTTGCAAGCGTCAGGCTCAGGAGGCTGTGAAGGAGGCCGCAGAGGCTACCGGTCAGTACTATGTGAACTTCCGCTGGCTTGGTGGTATGCTCACAAACATGGCCACCATCAAGAAGAGCATCGCTCGCCTTGATTGGCTCGAGAACCTCGACAAGCAGCCCGAGTACAAGAGCATGTCCAAGAAGGAGCTCGCCGCTCTGGCTCGCGAGCGCGAGAAGCTTCTGCGCAACCTGCAGGGTATCCGCAACATGGGTGGTGCTCCCGACGTGATGGTTGCCATCGGTGCTGACCACGAGGATATCGCTATCCGCGAGGCTCACATTCTGGGCATTCCCGTGATTGTGCTTACCGACACGAACGCCGACCCCGAGAGCGTGGATTTCCCCATCCCCGGCAACGACGACGCCGTGCGTTCCATCCGCCTGATTCTCTCCGTGCTGACGGAGGCTATCAACAAGAACAAGGCCTAATCGCCATTTAACCCGATTTTTACAAGATACTACTATGGCTGATATTACCGCCCAGATGGTCAAAGAGCTGCGCGCCAAGACTGACGCCGGCATGATGGACTGCAAGAACGCTCTCATCGAGTGTGACGGCAACATGGACGAGGCTGTGAAGTACCTCCGCGAGAAGGGTATCGCCAAGGCAGCCAAGAAGGCTGACCGCGACGCCAAGGAGGGTGTGGTTACCACTGTTGTAGAGGGTAACGACGGCATCATCTTCGAGATTAACTGCGAGACGGACTTCTGCTCCAAGGGTGACAAGTTCAAGGCCCTCGTGGCTGAGATTGCCGCCGCTCTGAAGGCTTCTTCCGCCAAGTGCCTGGAGGAGGCTCTGAATGTGGCCATCAATGGTACGACCGTTGAGAAGTACATCGCCGAGCAGTGCGCCGCCATTGGTGAGAACATGAAGCTGCGTAAGTTCGCCCGCTACACCATGGCCGGCGAGGGCAGCATTGTGTCCTACATCCACATGGGTGGCAAGGTGGGTGTTCTCCTGCAGGTGACCTGCGGCAAGGCCGAGACTGTGGCTGCTGCCGATTTCCAGGCCATGTGCAAGGACATCACTCTGCACATTGCCGCCTGCGCTCCCAAGAGCGTGGACAGCTCCTCTCTGGATCCCGCCTTCGTGGCTGAGGAGCAGGAGATTGCCAAGGCTCAGCTCATCGCTGAGGGCAAGCCTGCAGCTCTGCTGGAGAAGATTCTTCCCGGCAAGCTCAAGGCTCTCTACAAGCAGAGCTGCCTCATGAGCCAGGAGTTCGTGAAGGATGGCTCCATTACTGTGGAGAAGCTTGTTGCCAACGTGGCCAAGCAGCTGGGTGACACTGTCACCGTGGTTGCTTTCGAGCGCTTCCAGCTTGGTGCTTAATTTACCATATAACTGATATCAGGGCACGGGGCGCACAACTGCTCCGTGCCTTTCATTTATCTTAAAAAATGAATGCAGTTACTGTAAGAGACGCCAGGGTATTTCTTTCCGGCCGTGAGATTCTTCATCATATCAACTGGGAGGTGAAGCGTGGCGAGCGTTGCTTCATCCTCGGCGCCAACGGTGCGGGCAAGACGACTCTTGTGCGCATGCTCATGGGCTATGCCTGGCCGGTGTTCGGTGCCACAGTGGAGGTGCTGGGTAAACGTTTCGGGGCAGTGAATCTGCAGGAGCTGCGCAAGCGCATTGCCTGGGTGAGTCCGCTAATGCACCAGTGGCTTGGCGACCGAGAGTGGACCGGGCGGGAGATGGTGCTTTCCGGGCCGGATGCTACAATCGGCCTGTACCGCGAAGCAACAGCCGCGGAAGAGACTAAGGCCGCAGCACTGATGGCCAGCCTGCGTGCAGAGCATCTGATGGAGCGCACCGTGGCTACTATGAGCAGCGGCGAGCAGGTGAAGGTGCTGATTGCCCGCGCGCTGATGACAGACCCGGAACTGATGATTCTGGATGAACCTAGCGTGTATCTGGATATTGCCGGCCGCGAATTCCTTCTCCACACCATCGAGGAGTTGGCGGCGACCCACCCGCAGCTTACCATTATTTTCATTACCCAGCGTATTGAGGATATATTGCCGGTGTTCTCCCGCGGGATGATTCTGCGCCAGGGCAACATCCTGTCCTATGGCTCGAGGGAAGAGGTGCTTACGGAAGCAAACCTGCGAGCAGCCTTCGACCTGGATATCCGCCTCATCAAGGCGCGTAATGGCCGTTTGTGGACGGTGATTGAGTGATTTTTTCGGAAAATTATTGCAATTTTGCAGGAGAGTGGTAGACTGTGATTCGAGGCACCTGTGGTGCTTTGTTAACACATTATCTCTCTTACGATATGAAACTGATTCGCGCGCTCTCCTGTATTCTGGCCTGTGGTATGTTGTTTTCCTGTGGTGGCGGTGGTGGTGGTTCCGGTGAAACGACGCAGGCCCCGGAAACGATAGTACCCTCCGCTCCGGAGGCACCTCTGACAGTTCGTACTTGTGTGTTGAGTACCGGGGCTATTTCCAGTCCGGAGTTGGGGGATTTTTCAATGGTTTTCACATTTGAGGCGCCAGGCGGTAGTGTGACGGGAAATATTGCTGAGTGCAGACTGCAAATACCTGGTTCATCGGCGCCGCTGAAGTTTACCGGTGGCACGTGGGAACAGAAAAATGCAAGCTCCGGGGATACGATGTCCGGCCTGAAGTTCACATGTGAGGGCTCGGTGAATGGCAGGGTATATAAAATACAGCTCATGATTGATTCCATGAAGATGCTGGAGAAACAGGAAATCGATGGGATGATTATGCATATGGAGGCCTTGGCTACCAGTGCTAGTGCCCTGCTGAAGTATGGGACGGAACTGGATTCGGTTGTTCCGGATTTTCAGACCCGCATATATCTGGATTACAAGTGAGGAAGCGCTCAAAACGCTCATAACGCCAAACAGGATATTGTCCGGCAGGGGGGAGCGCGCGTTCGGCTGTGTTATAGCCGGTGCCGGAGACACCCGATGTACAGCCTGAGCAGAGCGAGTGCCGGGATGCACAGCGCGCCTCCCATGCAGCTGCTGACGCTGCAGCCTGCGGCGAGCTGCAACAGAGGAAGCGCGATAGTGCCCGGTAGCCATAGCTCCATGCATTCGTTGAGCATGTAGTGGCGGTAGGTGGGCTGTATCTGCGGCAGGCCGTGCGGGTAAATGCGGGTGATGAAAAGCAGGAATACCACTTGTACCCAGCCACAAAGGATGTAGAGAATGGCTGCTGCAGCCAGGTGAGATTCTCCCAAGATGTTCCCAAGCGCTGAACAGCTCAGCCAGGCAATCCACCAGAATATCGGCAGCGGCGTATTTTCCGGGTGTGCATGTTTGCGCAGCTCAACCCGAAGTTGTGGATAAAGGTGGAGAGCCAAGTTGTGCAGAGCCCAGGGCCCCATGATGGCACCTCCTATCGTGCAGGCTGCGAGCAATTTGCCGGACTGGGGCAGGTGGGGGTGTTCCATCAGTCTCCTGTGGGGGTGTGGCCGCGTTTCAGGTCGGCCGCGAAAGAATCCGGCAGGCCGGTGCGTGCGATTTTGGCGGCGGCAGCTTCAACATCGTAATCCACGCGCCGCAGGGTGAGGGTGGAGCTTTCTGTATCGTAGATACCATAAGCTGCGCGATAATCCAGGTCTCGGGGCTGGCCTACGGAACCGGGGTTAATGAGGTAGCGGCAATCTGCCTCCAGCTGCAGAGTAAAAGAGGCGTTCTCTCCATACACTACAGGAACAATGTTGACTTTGCCATCCTTCTGGCTGAAGATGGCTGGGCGGTGGGTATGCCCGAAGAAGCATAAGTTGCCGCCGAACTGGGTGAACGCCTCGCGGGCCTCCGGTACTGTGGCAATACGCTGCCACCCTTCAGTTGCAGGGGAGGCGTGAACATAGGTAATACCGCTGCGGGAGGCCTTGCGGGGCAGGGGGCGCAGGCGTGCTACCAGCTCAGCACCCAGCATGGCCGCCGTGCGATCCATCATGGCGGTGTAGAGTGGTACCCCGAAGAGGCCGCGCTGCAACAGGGCTTCCTCGTGGTTGCCCCTCACGGCTACGTTGAGAAGCGGCATGACCATTTCGACGCAGGCGGCGGGGTCGCCGTTAAAGCCGATAACATCCCCCAATCCGGCGTACTCCTCCGCCCCCAGCTGCGCTGCATCGGACAATACAGCCTGCAGGGCTTCCAGGTTGGCGTGTATGTCGCTGAGAACCGCGACTTTCATTACTCGGACAGCAGGGTTTTGAGACGTGCCTTGAACGCGGGAATGCCGTCGCCCATGGCGGCCGAGATGGGGAGAATCTCAATTTTGGGGAATCGCTGGCGCAGGATTTCCAGGTTTTCCACAGCGGTGGGGTCGTCCATCTTATTGGCCAGGATAATCCAGCGGCGTTCGGCCAGCTCCTCGGAGTACAGCTTGACCTCCTTACGCAGGGTCTGGATGGCCTCTACGGGGTCGTGTTCCAGGCCGGTCATGTCCACCACAAAGAGCAGAACCTGGCAGCGCATGATGTGGCGCAGAAACTCGTGGCCCAACCCACGGTTCTCCGATGCGCCCTCAATGATACCGGGGATATCGGCCACGATGCAGCGGGAATAGTCCTCGAACTCCACTACACCCACAATAGGCTGCAGGGTGGTGAAGGGATAGCTGGCTACCTTGGGGGTAGCGCGGGAGATGGCACCCAGCAGGGTACTCTTGCCGGCATTCGGGTAGCCTACCAGGCCGGCATCGGCTATACGGCGCAGCTCGAAG
The DNA here is from genome assembly GCA_017415555.1 of Akkermansia sp. Classification (GTDB taxonomy): domain Bacteria; phylum Verrucomicrobiota; class Verrucomicrobiia; order Verrucomicrobiales; family Akkermansiaceae; genus Akkermansia. The sequence goes on along the minus strand of JAFQGF010000010.1, from coordinate 32,699 downwards.
AAGAAAACGCCGCTTTCGGCCTCGGTGCCGTATTCGAACTTGATGGGAGCCTGGTCTGTAGCTGTGCGGAAGTGCCAGTTACCGCGGCCGCCCTTGCCGCCCTGGCAGAGCACGAAGCGCTCTCCCGGCTCTGTCAGGTCTGCAATCTGCTCAAACTCGATACCCTCGCCCTCGCGCTCCAGCCAGGTGGCTTCCTGCATTGTTTCGGCATTAGTGCGGTACACGATGGTGCCGGGGGGCACTTTGCCGATGACCGTGCGGCCATCCTTGCCGTGCTTCCGGGCGTGCATGCCGGGCATGCCATCCGTTGCGATGAGCTTGGGGTCATAAAAATAATTGCGCAGGTCATTCGTGCCGGAGCTGACTTCAAGGATGACGCTGCCGCCGTCTCCACCATCGCCGCCATCGGGGCCGCCTCGGGGGACAAACTTCTCGCGTCGGAAACTGGCCAAGCCATTTCCGCCCTTGCCTGCCTTGGCAAATATACGAATGTGATCTACGAACATGGGGCGCAGCTTAAAGGATTGCAACACTAATGTCAAGCGCAAATGAGAGTTTACACTTGAAAAAAGCGAGTCGCTGGTATATGATGGGCGCATGGCTGTTCAGTTTGCTATAGTCTCTCTCGGGTGTGCGAAGAATCTGGTGGATTCGGAGGTAATGGCGGATTGCCTCCTGGCGGCAGGGTTCGAAAAGACCGAGCCGGAGCAGGCCGGCGTGCTGCTCATCAATACATGTGCCTTCATCGACCCTGCCAAGAAAGAAGCCATAGATACCATCTTTGCCGCGACGCGCGCACGCGAAGCCGGTGAGGCTCCGGCTGAGCAGAAAATCCTGGTGGCAGGCTGTCTTTCCCAGCGCTATGCTGCCGATTTGGTGAAGCTCATGCCGGAGGTGGATTGTTTCATCGGTGTGGACAAGGTGTGTGAGGTGGCGGATATTGTGTCCGCCTGTCTGGCCGGAACAGCCCAGAAAGTGTATACGACCAAAGTGTCGAAACTGGTGCCGGATTTCGGGGATGTGCGCTACCGTTTGACTGCTCCGCATACAGCCTATGTAAAGATTGCCGAGGGGTGCAATCACGCCTGCGCCTATTGCGTGATTCCCCGTATACGAGGCGGGCATCGCAGCCGCCCGCAGGCCAATGTGCTGCGCGAGGTGCGAGCTCTGGTGGAGCAGGGGTGCCGGGAGATTAACCTCATCGCTCAGGATACCACTTACTACGGCATGGATAAGTGGGAACAGAAAGCCGGCAAGACGAGTGGGGTGGACTCCGGTAAAGGGGAGTCCCTGGCCTCCCTGCTGCGCGAGATTAATGCCATTCCCGGCGATTTCTGGGTGCGCGTGCTCTACACCCACCCCGCGCACTGGAGCCGAGAGCTTATCGACGTATTTGCCACCTGCGACAAGGTGGTAAAGTATGTGGACATCCCCTTGCAGCACATTTCCGCGCATATTCTGGAGGAGCAACGCCGCAAGACGGATGGCGACTACATCCGCAACCTTATTCGCGACCTGCGTGCCGCCGTGCCCGGTATCGGTCTGCGTACCACGTTTATCAGCGGCTTGCCCGGCGAAACGGAAGAGGACCACTCCGAGCTGCGTGACTTCATCCGCGAGTTCCGTTTTGAGCGTGCCGGCGTGTTCCCCTATTCCCGGGAGGAGGGCTCCCTGGCTGCCAGAATGAAAGGCCAGGTGCACCATGCTACCCGCAAACGCCGCGCCAACGAGCTTTCTATGATTCTGGCCGGCATAGCCGATGAAATCGGGCAGGAGTGCGTGGGGCAGACGATTCGCGTGTTGGTGGATGCCCCCGGTATCGCCCGCGGCCCCTGGGATGCGCCGGACGTGGATGGTACCATCCACGTCGACCCCTCATTGCCCGTGGGTGAGTTTGCGGAGGTCGCCATCGTGGACTCCATCGCTTACGAGCTCTTTGCCGAGGGCTCAGACGATATCGATGATGTTGATGGTGAGTTGAACTGAGGCAAAATGTCCTTTGCAACCCGGGTTTGCTCTGAAAATCCTCACTAATGGCTTGCGTGCGCACGTGCCGTGTGGTAGAATGCCGCAAGACAATGCGCAAATATGTTATCAGCCGCCTGCTGTTGATACCTGTCACTCTGATAGGCATCACCTTTGTGGTGTTTTGTCTGACGCGCATGGTACCGGGTGGCCCGGTGGAGAGAATCTTGCAGGAGCAGGCTATTGGTGCACTGGCCGGTGAAAAATCCTCCGGTCCTGCGGGGGTTATGGTGAGTGAGGCCGACATTGAGCGCCTGGAGGAGCTTTTTAATTTGCAGGAACCTGTGTGGAAAGCCTATCTGCAGTGGGTGGGGATTCGCCGCCGGGAGGTGGAAATCTGTAAGGCTGAGTTTGATGCAAATGATATGGCGGAACTTACGGTGTCTTCTCTGAGTGGGCATTCTGCTGTGATATCTGTGCAGCGGGATGGTCATACTGCCAATTTTCTGACTGACCCTTGGTTTGAGGAGGAGGGGTGGCGCCTACGGGTGGAATCGCCCTTGCAGCGTGCGCAACGGTGGGCACGCCGACATGGTGTGACGGATTCTGCTGCCATAGCCGCGCGGGCAAAGAGTCCGGCATGTTGTCGCTGGCGTGTTGTGGCCTATCGCAAGGCGTACGATGGCTTGCTGCAGGGGAGTCTGGGGCGTTCGTACAAGTACAATGAGCCGGTGGGCAGCATGATGATGGAGCGCCTGCCGGTGTCTCTGTATTTCGGTATTCTGGGGCTCATTGTTGCGTATGGTATCAGTATTCCGCTCGGGGTGTACAAGGCGTTGAATCACAATAATCTTTTTGACAGTGCCACGAGTTTTCTTGTTTTTGTGGGATATGCCGTACCCGGCTTTGCTCTGGGGGCGGTGTTGCTGGTGTACCTGGGGGCGCGTCTGGAGTGGTTCCCCTTGTATGGGCTCACAGGGCCGGATTTTCCCGGAATGACGTGGTATGGAAAGCTGAAGGATATTGTGGCGCATACTGTACTGCCGTTGAGCTGCTACGTGGTTTCCTCCTTTGCCATGATTGCCATGATGCTGAAGAACAATCTCATGGAGCATCTGTCGGCAGATTATGTGAGAACGGCTGTTTCCAAGGGTGTGCCATTCCGCCGTGCGGTGTGGAAGCACGCTTTCCGTAACTCGGTCATTCCCCTGGCGTCTACGCTGGGCAGCACATTCGGTGGTGTGGTGGCCGGGTCTCTGCTCATTGAGCGGGTGTTCGATATTCAGGGGTTCGGGATGTTGAGTTTCCAGGCGCTCATGGATAAGGATTACTCGCTTATTATGGGCACTCTGGTGCTCTGTTCGGTGTTCATTGTGGTGGGCAACCAGCTTTCCGATATACTTGTTGCTTTTATAGACCCGCGTATTCGTTTCGATTCGTGAAAGGGAGAATAACCATTGCTGTGCTGTTGCTGCTCGCTGCTCTTCTGGGCTGCGTGGCAGAGATGTGTGGGTGGCTCCTGCCCACCATTTCCTGGCCTTTCACGGTGAGTCGAGAAATGAGTATCCTGTCAGCTTCGGCAGAGCTCTGCCCCTTATTGGCTGTGGATGGGCGTTTTCACTGGTTTGGCTGGCTGTGCATGCTGATGGCGCTGCCGGTAGCACTCTACCTGTTATTGCGAAGTTCTGCCAGTATGAGAGTTGCGCCGATTATTGCCAAGCGCTGGGCACAGTTCCGCAAATTGAAACGCGGGTACTGGTCGCTGCTCATCCTGCTGGTGTTGATGCTGCTTGCAGCGCTAGACCAGGCGCTTGTGGGGAAGCGGGCTTTGCTGGTGTGCTACGAGGATAAGGTGTATCTGCCCGCGTTCAGCCGGGATATTTTTACGGGCGCGGAGTTCGGGTTGACCGGGAATGACGCCATGGCCGAGGCGGACTATCGCAAGCTTAAAGAGGAATGCGGGAAGCCGGGCATGCCGAGTATGGTGGTGATGCCGCTAATCCCCTTCGATGCGACGATGGATGCTGCGCCGTTTCCCACGGAGCGCTTGCCCATGATAAGAGGAAAGGTGTACGAGCCGGACCGCAGCACGTTGTATAATGGCCAGGCCTGTCGGCTTTATCCGGATGGGCGTGTTCACCTCCGCGTGCGCTACCGACGTGGTGTGCCGGATGGGCATGTGCAGGGGTGGGATGCCGAGGGGCGAGAAGTGTATTCCGCCACATACAAGGATGGAAAACTGAAGCGGCGCCATTATCTGGGTGAGGGGAGGGTGGAAACCTTTACAGCACAGACCCCGGAGGAGGATATACGGCGTGTGTTCTATCATCCGGCTCCTCCTCTTACAGGCGGCCATCTGCTGGGTACCAATAGCCAGGGGGCAGATATCGCGGCCTATTTGTTCGGGGGGCTTCAGGTCAATTTCAAGGCAGCTCTCTTTTATTTGCCTGCCATCTATTGCATCGGGCTAGTCTGTGGTATGCTGATGGGGTATTTTGCCGGGGCGTTTGATTTGGTGACGCAGCGTGTCATTGAGGTATTCTCTCAGTTGCCGTTTTTGTTTGTGGTGATGATACTGAACGACTTTGTGCCGCATGAGCTGCGAGGTATGTTTCTTATTCTGTGCCTGCTTTCTGCTTTCGGCTGGATTCATATCTCCTATCTGGTGCGTACGGCTACAATGAAGGAGAAGGCCAGAGATTATGTGGCTGCAGCCCGTGTGATGGGGGGCGGTACTTTCCATATTCTCCTGCGCCATATTCTTCCGAATCTCACCGGTATTATCGTGACTCTGCTGCCTTTCAGTCTGGCGGCGGTGGTGCTTTCTCTCGCTTCTCTGGACTATCTGGGATTCGGCCTGCCGGATTCCTATGCCAGCTGGGGGCGTTTGCTCAATGACGGGCTTTCCAAGTTATCATCTCCCTGGGTAGTGTCTTCTGCCTTCTTCTCTCTTGTTCTGGTGCTGGTGCTTGTTACCTTTGTGGGAGAATCCATCAGAGAAGCAGTGGACCCACGCCGCCATACATATTACGAATAGAACATGTTTTCCGCCTCCGTTAAGAAGTATTCTGCCATTCTCAGCACGCTGCGTCGGTGTATTGCCTGTGCCGGCGTGGGGGTGTGTGCGTTGCTGTGTGCCGGGTGCGATGGCGGGGGCGATTCCGCAGGCCCGGGGTGGGTAGCGCCACCCGATGCGGCGATGCCTGCTGCATTTTCCCGGGAGGAAAATGTGCCAGCCTTTGCCCGCAAATGGACGATGCCTGCGGGGTTCAGCGGTTTTGCTCAGCGCTGGAACAAAATCAACGCGGATTATGTGGAGAAGGCTCTGGAAACCAGCCGGGAGGAGTGCGTGGCCGCTCTGGCTCGCAGACTCAGCAGTTGCCCTCGTACCTCCGCGGCGGACTCTGCCCGGGTGAGTGGGCGTGCAGCCCTGCAACAGGCTCTTTCTCTGGGGGAGCGCAGGCGGTTGGGGGATTACCTGGTGTTCCGCGATGCCCGGGATTTGCCCCCTGAGCTTAAATGGAAAAATGGCGGCCGCCAGCCCGAGCTTGGCAGCGATAAAGCCAGACGCGGCGGCACTTTGCGTCTTTCTTTGCAGCGTTCTTTCCCCGGTACACTCTGTCCCTTCGGCCCCAACAGCAACAATGCCACACGCCGCTATATCTACGATGATATAGACATCCCCTTGGTGCGCATTCATCCCGGCACCGGTGAGCTAATTCCCGGCACGGCGGATAAGTGGGCTGTGTCGGAAGATAGGCGGACTATTTATTTCCACCTCGACAAGGACGCATGCTTTACCAATGGCGCTCCGCTGACCACCCGGGATTTTGTGACGGCGCTGTATGTGCGAACTTCCCCCTTTAGTGCGGAGCCGTTTTATGGTGATTTTTATCTGAGCCGTTTTTCGCGTATCACTATCTACGGCAACAGTATATTGGCCGTAACTCTGCCGGACCCTAAGCCGGCGGCGGCTTTCTATGCCTCTATTCCCGCAAGCTGTACGCGTTTTTATGCGGAATTCGGGCCGGACTACCCCACACGCTACCTATGGCGCCCGGCACCGACTACCGGTGCCTATCGAGTGGCACCGGGCGGGTTGATTATGGGGCGCCAGATTACCCTGGAGCGTGTGCCGAACTGGTGGGGGCACAAGCGCCGCTATACGCGCTACAGCTGCAATGTGGATCGCCTGGTATATTCCTTTACGGCCGAGGTGAGCAAGGCTCGCGAACTTTTCCGCATAGGCGAGGTGGACGCGTTGTCCGGTCGCGATGCAGATTTCTGGTATGAAGGACTGGAGATAAAGCCGGTGCACGATGGCTATATTCAGCGGGTGCATTTCCGCAATATCTGGCCGCGTAACAGCTTCGGTTTCCATCTCAATTGCTCCAGGCCACCTTTTGATGATAAAAATGTGCGCCTTGGTATGCAGCATTCTCTGCATATCCAGAATGTGATAAATACCATTTTCCGCGGAGACTACGAGCGCATGGGCTCGTATTTCATGGGCTTCGGCCCATACACCAACAGTAAAATCAAGGCGCGCCCTTACTCTCCGGAGAAGGCCAGAGAATATTTTGCCCGGGCCGGATATACTGTGGAAGGGGGGGATGGTATCCTGAGCCGACCGGATGGGACACGCCTGCAGGTAGTTGTCAGCTCGCGAATAGACCCCCTCTATGCCAATTGTATGAACCTGCTGCGGGCAGATGCAGCTGCATGTGGGCTTGATTTGCGTTTTGAGCAGATGGACGATACGATTTTCTTTACCCGCCTCAGGGATAAGAATTATACAGCAGGCATTTTCTCCTGGAGCTTTTCGCCCATTATGCCGGATCCCTCGCTCTTCTTCCTGTCCCGTTATGCCTACAATGCGGACGGAACCCCGGCCAAAGGTACCAGCAACGTGACTGCTACGGCATCTCCGGAGCTGGATGCCGCCATTCTGGCCTGCCGTACCGCTGCCACGCGAGCCGAGGCTGTTGAAGCCCACCACCGGGTACAGCAGCTTATACACGATGAAGCCTGCTGGGTGCCGGGGTGGACAACCTCCTATTGGCGTTTTGCGCAGTGGCGCTGGGTGCGCTGGCCTGAGGATGGCGAGTATAAATTCTGCCCGCCGCGTTACTTTGACCCGCTGGATAGTCACCTCTACTGGATAGACGAGGAAGAGCAACGCCGTACTCTGGAGTCCCGTGCCGCCGGAAAAGCATTCCCGGAAATGGAAATTGACGTGCCCATCCCGGCAAAAAAATGATTTTTACCATCTGATAGTGCTATGATGTCCGCTCATAATCTCCTGGAAGTTCACCACCTCACCACTGCTTTTGATTCCGAGGTGGGGCTTCTGCGTGCCGTGGATGACGTGAGCTTTACGGTTCCGCGCGGGCAGTGTGTGGGCATTGTGGGGGAGAGCGGGTGTGGAAAGAGTGTTACGGCTATGAGCCTTGTGCGCCTGCTGCCACGCCCATCGGGGCAGATTCTGTCAGGGCGGGTACTGTTTGAAGGCGAGGATATTCTGCAGATGAAGTCCCGCCGCCTTCAGGAAATTCGCGGCGGCAGAATCGGGGTCATCTTCCAGGAGCCTATGCGTGCTCTTAATCCGGTGCACCGCATTGGCGATCAGATTGCGGAAACTCTCATGCTTCACAGGGGAATGAACCGGGATGCCGCCTGGCTGGAGGCTATCAACATGCTCCATCATGTCCGTATCCCGGACCCGGAAGCACGGGTGAATGAGTTCCCCCATTCCCTGTCCGGCGGAATGCGCCAGCGCGTGCTTATAGCCATCGCTCTGGCCTGCCGCCCGGAGCTTCTGATTGCGGATGAGCCGACGACTGCTCTGGATGTCACTGTTCAGCAGCAGATTCTGACGCTTATCCGCGAGATGCGGGAAGAAATGGGTTCCTCGGCCGTACTCATTACACACGACCTGGGCGTTATTGCGCAGAATTGTGACCGAGTTGTTGTTATGTACGCCGGGCGTGTGGTGGAAAGCGCAGGTGTGCGGGAACTCTTTGCCAATCCCCGCCATGCTTACACAAAGGCACTCCTGGCCTCCATGCCTCGCCTGGAGTACCCCCGTAAGAGCCATTTGCCCACTATTCCCGGCCATGTGGCTCCCATCCGCCACTTTGTGCCCGGCTGCCGCTTCTGCCAGCGCCTGGAGCGCACCGGGGCGACTCTGTTGCACCGCCCCCCGCTTGTGGAAGTTGCGCCGGATCATGTTGTCGAGGCCTGCCCCCTCTGCGCGCAAATTTGATGGAGTATTCTTTCTGCCGGGCGTCGGCTACTCATCCGGAGGGCGCTGGAGATCTTTGCCACCGAAACAAAAAGCCCTCCGAATGGAGGGCTTTGAAGTTTTCTTTCAATGGCGCGTCGAATCAGGCCTCGTCGGGGAAGATGAGAGCCTTGGGAGCGGGGGCGATGGCCTTGATAGTCATCTTGACCTGCTCGCCGCCGAACTCTACCGGCAGGCGCAGGCTGTCGCCCACCTTGTTGCCGATAAGCTTGGCGCCCAGCTTGGAGTTGTAGGGCACTACGTTTTCCTCGGGGATGGAATCCCAGGCACCCAGGATGGTGTAGACGACTTTCTTACCCTTGTCGGTTTCGAAGGTAACCTGAGTACCCATAGTGGTCTCTTTGCAGGTGACGCCGGAGAAGTCCGTGGGCTCTGCCTGGGAAAGCAGGCGGGAGAGCTCCTCGGAGCGGCGCATGAGTACCTGGCGAGTGGCTTTGGCATCCTGGTAGCCGCCGTTCTCGCGAAGGTCGCCTTCGGCTCGGGTGATTTCCAGGTCGTGCTTGTTCTTGGGGATGCGCACGTTGATGATGTCCTCGTACTCGGCCTTACGAGCTGCGAAGGAGCGCAGGGAGACGTACAGGTTCTGTTTCTCTTTGACCTGCACGCGGGAAAGGACGACCTCCTGCAGGGAGGGATGTATCTTCATCATGTTGGCCAGCAGGAGGTTGCGATCCAAATCCGGCAGGACGGAGGAATCGTACAGGGACTTGGCGAAGGGGCGAGCCTCCAGCTCGGAGATACCGGTTACCAGGTCGGGAGCAAGCTCCTTGTCGTCCATGAGGAGGTTGCGCAGGCGCAGGGCTCTGTTGGGTCCGCCGTCGGCGCTGTCTTTCTCAATAGCGGCGATGATGGCGGCACCGAGAGCCATCTTGCTCTTGTCCACCATTTCTTTGGCCAGCCCGTTACGCTCCTTGCATACCCAGATGAGCACATCGGGGCTGAGGTTCTGGCGGGAGATACCGTTAATGATGTCAGCAAAGAGCTGCTCCTTGGCACCCCGGGAAATGATGAAGTCTGCGGCTGCATTGGTAGCCTTTGCTCCACCGAAGAGGAAGATGTTGGTGGTGTAGGCAAGCCAGCTGTCCGGGTAGGCCTCGGGCAACGCAGCGTATACTGCATTCTGACGGGCAATGGAGAGCTCTCCTATGTAGGTGACAAGTTCCTCGGACGGGATCGTCTGCAGCTTGTCAGCCAGGGTGGTGAGTTTCTCTACACCGGCGGCACTCAGTGCAGTATCGAACTGAGCCTGCTTGGCTTCATCCTTGCCGTGGGTTCCTTCCAGAATGTCGTCACGGATGATGATGAGTTCCAGCACATGCTGCGGCTCGGTGCGGTCGCGCTCGATGTCGTCCTCCATGGATTTTACCAGCTTGGCAGCAATCTCGTATTCGCCGTTGAGTACCTCCAGACGGGTCTGGTCGAGGATGCGTACGCAGCTCTCCAGGGTGGTGGCGTCCGTGTAGTCTGCCAGAAGCGCCTCGGCGGCACTGGCGGCTTCGCGGGTTACGATGGCCTCACCGCGCTTAGTGGGCAGGCGGAAGCGCGGATCATCGCGCATGGCTGCGCGGGCTTTCTCCCACCAGCTCTTCCAGTTCTCTTCGGCAATCACGCGCCCGCTGAGGAACTTCTCCAAATCCTCGGGTTGCATTTCCAATACCTCCTCCACGCCCTCGCGCAGGGAGTAGTTGTGCTCCAGCACGAAAGCGATGAACTCCAGAATCGTTTCCTTCCCCTCAGCCTTGGCTTTGCAGCCGGCGGGGTCTTCAAAACACGTGACGAGGAAGTGCCCGGCGGGCACGGGGGTGAGCTGGTTGAATGCCAGCTTGAGACCCATCACGTAATTGGGATTTTTCTCGAAATGAATCTTAACGCGCTGCTTGGCCAGAGACCATGCCTCTACCTTGCCAACGCCCCACTCCGGGTGCATTACATAATTGGCGGGAGAGAATTTGTCCAGCCTGGCTGCAAAGTCGGCCGGAATCTTGCCGGCCTGTACGAGTTTTTCTAAATCACCATGCATACGTGATTACAGTATAGCACGCATCTTGTCAAATTCAAGCCCCGAATTACCCTTTTTTGATTTTTTTTCAATTTTTTTAACAAATCAGCGATTTTTGAACAATTCATCCAGCTGTTTTGCAGAAAGTGTCCCTGGGCCGCTGCGCCTGGAATCGGTGCCCGGCAGCCGGGGTGGCGTGAGATGGAGGCGGAGACAGACGCCGCTCCACCAAGCGGGCAGATAGGTGCGGTGGTAATTGCCTTGCAGGGTGGTAGTAGGCAGGGTGGGGATACCCGGTTCTGCCGACCAGTGGTTGCTGAGCCAATATTCGCTGAGGGGGAGATCGCAGAGCAATTTCCCGTCTTTATTGTACAAGCTGAGAGCCCGGCGTGTGGTCGGTGACGCCGTGGGGTGACAGATGGCGCCACTGAGAATGCGTTTCATGGCTTCCTGTTCCCAGTCTGTGAGCCGGTATTCTTTGCCGTTATCGTCTCTCAGGGAGATGCGCCCACCTTGCTGCACAGCCTGGGTCAGGGTGGCTGTAGCAGTGGAATCCGTGGGGGCGTTGTCAGCCATGTAACCCAGGTTATGAGCATGGAGTCGAACCTGCGCCCCGTGTTCATGATTCAGGGTGAGGATGAGCTGTTCGCCCATGTGGCGGTAAGTCACCTGGATTTTGTTGGCAGATGCAGCGCGAAGACGCTTGCTCTGTTCTGGCTGCGGAGTCTTGTGGCAGTAGTGGCTTCCATCCGGGTGCTGTACTTCTACGAGCCAGTCATGAATGCTTCTGCTTGTGCATGCGCGTATGGTATAGAGGCTGCCATGGTATTTCCATTGGTGGATGATGAGGGGGCGTTCTTTCTCCTTCAGTGGGAGAAAGAGAGTTCTCAGTGCTTTGGTGTGCTTGATGTAGGCTGCTTTGTCGCCTAGCTGCCCGCTCTGGCAGCCGCAGAGCAGGGCAGGGAACAATAGCAGTGGGAGTAGGTTCGCGGATTTCATGGGGAGCAGGGAGGACCGGAGAATATGTTATGAGGAATCAGGCTTCGTATACGGCCGATTCCCACAAATCCGGGCGGTGGAAGTCCGGCTGTGTGTCGCAGGGAAGGGCTGTGGTCAGGAATACCTGCTCCGGGGAATTGAGAATGGCCGCAGCGGTGAGTTTGCAGTTGGTCGGGTCTATGCCTGCCTGCTCCAGCACGGTATTGGGAATGAGGGCCCGGCAGCACCAGCCCACTTCCTTGTTTTCTCCCGTGACCAGCACGCCTGCCGGTACCCAGTTTTCAAAACCGGGGGCAATTTGGCGCGGCGCACTGAAAACCGCAGCCCACCAGGCGCCGTTCGGGCTGAGGTTGAATTCCATGTAGCGGCTGCCATCCGGCGTGGAAATGAAGAACTCGGCTGCATCGTAGCGCCACAGCTCGGGCTGGAATGCCCCGCACGCGCCATCCGGGTGCACCAGTGCCTGCTTCTTGCGCGCAGCGCAGAACTCCAGCCCATCTGCTGAATGTGTAAAACAATATACATACGGCGGCTCCATGGGGGTGCCGTACCATTCTTTCTCGATGCGTTGCGATTTTGGGCTGGCTGCGCTGGTGATGATTGTCTGCATGTACGTTACTCTACCACTTTCCACGCGCGCACGCAAGCTCTCATTTTTGATAGGAAGACAAAAATGTGTTCAAAAACGCCGATATAATAGGAAACCAGAACAAAATGTGACATTTTTTGTAAAAAAGGCTTGCAAATTGAGTCAATTGCGTGTATTCTTCGCCGCGCGAGCTGCACAAAACCGACCGTTGGTCCTCCATTTCCTCAGGAAGTCTGGCTCGCATGGGGGGAAACCCGGTCACACCAAACAAAAATCATGTCAGACGATCTGAACAACGAGCAGGAGGTCATAGAGTTGGCCCATTTCGAGATTCCGAACACACTCAAGCGCATTGAGGACCCGGAAGATCCTAATCATGTTACATTCATTGCTGAGCCTATCGAGACGGGCTTCGGCCACACGCTGGGTAACTCCCTGCGCCGTGTGCTGCTCAGCTCCTTGGAGGGTGCCGCCATCACCAGCGTGCGTATCGCCGGTGCTCAGCACGAGTTCACTTCTCTGCCCGGTGTGGTGGAGGACGTGACGGAAATCATCCTCAACCTCAAGAAGATTAAGTTTGCCCACCACGGCAAGGAGCCCCGCACGCTTTCCCTTCGCGTGACCAAGCAGGGGGTTGTGACCGCCGGTGACATCCAGGACGACCACATCTACTCCGTTGTTAACAAGGATCAGGTTATCTGCCACCTCGACCAGAGCACTATCTTTGACTGCGACTTTGAGGTGAACGTGGGCCGTGGCTTCTACACCGCCGAGGATAATAACGACAAGGATCGCCCCATTGGTGTGATTCCGATTGACTCCATCTTCTCCCCCGTGACCCGCGTGAAGTACGCTGTGGACAACGCCCGTGTGGGGCAGATGACCGAGTTCGACAAGCTTGTGCTCGACGTGTGGACCGATGGTCGCGTGAGCCCCAACGATGCTATGCTGCAGGCCGCCAGCATCATGCGCCACCACCTGGACGTGTTCGTGGAGAGCGACAGCCGCCGCGTATCCTTCGACCGCGCCTCCGGCGGCGATACCGATGCCAACACCGCCCAGCTTCGCAAACTGCTCAACATGAGCGTGAACGAAATTGAGCTCTCCGTGCGTGCTGCTAACTGCCTGAACAACGCCAACATCACCACCGTTGGTCAGCTCGCCATGAAGACTGAGAGCGAAATGCTCAAGTACCGCAACTTTGGTAAGAAGTCCCTCAACGAGATTAAGGAGAAGCTCGTGCAGCACGGCCTGTCCCTGGGCATGCAGTTCGATGCCAAGCTTCTGTCGGCTCCCGGCAGCAGCCCCCGCCTGCGCGATGCAGACGAGCCCCGCGCTACCGACCTGCAGGCTCTCATCTCCCACAATATCGAGGCCTACGGCTTCGATGATGAGGACGAGGACGATTTCGATGAGTAAAGCACCTCTGATATATACCCCTTCATTATTAACTCCATACATTATTAGTACATACTATGAGACACGGCGTCAAAAAGGCCAAGCTGCAGCGCACGGCCTCCCATCGTAAGGCTCTGCTTGCCAACCAGGCTTGCAGCCTCATCTCCCACGGTCGCATTACCACCACCCTGGCCAAGGCCAAGGCTCTGCGCCCCTATGTGGAGAAGCTCATCACTCTTGGTAAGACCGGCACCCTGCACGCTCGCCGTCAGGCTCTCGCCACTCTGCCCCAGCCCAAAGTTGTTACCAAGCTCTTCAGCGTGGTGGCCGAGGCTACTAAGGACCGCCAGGGCGGCTACTGCCGTATCGTAAAGCTCGGTCAGCGCATGACCGACAGCGCTCCCATGGCTCTCATCGAGATTATCGACCTGCCCCAGCTTACTGCTCCCGTGGCCCCCACCACTACTGTGGGTACCGGTACTACGGAGGCTCCCGCTGCTGAGGCTCCCGCTGCTGAGGCTCCCGCCGAAGAGCAGAAGTAATTCTCGCACACAACTAGTTAATACAAACCGGGGCAGGGTCGGAAAACCTTGCCCCGGTTGATTTTTTATGAGAACCAGGCGGTATGCCAAAAAAGCCTCGCAAGTGGTAAACTTGCGAGGCTTTCTGATACGCAGTATAAGATTCGAACTTATGACCCCATCCGTGTGAAGGATGTGCTCTACCACTGAGCTAACTGCGCGTTTTGTGCTCGGGAACGAGTGCGGGGAGATTTTAGCGCATATGCGGCCACATTGCAAGCTTTTTCTTTGGTGAAATGCAATTTTTCTTGAAAAATAGCCAGAAAAATGCCCGTAGCTGATGAGGCAACGGGCAAAATGTGGGCTGTTCTGCGTTGTTACTGCCCCAGATGTGCCAGAACGGCATCCCGCATGGCGTCCAAGCCGATGCGGAGCATCTCCGGCGAGGTGGCGAAATTGAGGCGCACGCACTGAGGGTCGCCGAAATTGGCTCCATTGTCCAGATAGACGCCGGCTTTTTCGCGGAAGAAGGTATGGGGACTTTCCACGCCGAGGGCAGAGCAATCAATCCAGGCCAGGTAGGTGGCTTCCTGGTGGCGTGTCTTAAGCATGGGGAGCTCACGGGTGATGTAGTCCACTACATACTGACGATTGGTGCGCAGAGTGCGCAGCAATTGCTCGTGCCAATCCCATCCGCTGGTGTAGGCTGCAAGGGAGGCCGCGTAGGCAAAGACGTTGAGCGTGGGCAGGCTGTGCCCCTGTGTCTTGCGGATGGCGGCTCGCAGCTCGGCATTCGGCACGGCCATGTAGGTGAAGCAGATTCCGGCTATGTTGAAGGTCTTGCTGGGGGCGCTGAGCATGACGGTACGTTGCTGCATGCTCTCGGGCAGAGTGAGGGAGCACACATGTTTTTTGTCTTCATCCAGTACCAGGTCGCAGTGGATTTCGTCGGAACAGAGGATGAGGTCGTGGCGCTCGCAGAAGTCGGCCACTCGCTCCATCTCCTCGCGGCTCCAGGCGCGGCCCAGCGGGTTGTGCGGGTTGCAGAGCAGGAAGAGTCTGGTATTCGGGCTTACTGCAGCTTCCATGGCTTCCCAGTCGAACTCCCAGCGCTCGCCTGTGTACTTAAAGGGGACGCTCAGCAGGCTGCAGCGGGCATCTTCGTGGCAGTGCAGCATGGGCGGGTAGGTGGGGGAACACACCATTACCTCGTGCTGCGGTTCGGGGCATACAGTGCGCGTCACCAGTGTGAAGGCCGGCACACACCCGGGCAGCTCGTGCAGCCACTCTGGGGCGGCATTGGCAACACCGTGTTTCTTTACCAGGTAGGCGGTGATGGCGGCTCTCAGTTCATCCGTCATGAAGGCATAGCCGTAGAATCGGTGGTTGAGGCGTGCCTGCAGAGCATCCACCACGCAGGGCGGGCTCTCGATGTCCATATCGGCAATACCAAAGGGCAGGGGCCCCTGCAGGTCCCATTTTATGTTGCCGGTTTCTCTGCGGCAATCAGTCGAAGCAAAGCGTATCATAACAGATAATTCTGTGTTCCCCCTCATTATACCCACCGGATGCTGTACGTCAAGGCGAAACTGAATAATGCGGTTTTGCCGGGCTGACGGTGTGTTGAGTCCCTCGTGAGTCACCGAGTATTTCGTCAGGATTAGGACGCGGACTGCCGGAATTTATTCCGAAACCCGGAAGGTAAAACTCCGGTTCAGAGAAGAATGAGCAATAAAATTGCGTCATTGCTCACTATGCGCTTGCTTTTGTGTAAGTATGGGGATATAATGCGCGACCGAAAAATTTTCTAAACTCTAGTATTATGGAAATCAGCATCGAAAAAATCAGCGACTGCCAGGTAGCGATGTCCGCTACCGTTCCGGCAAGTGACGTGGCCTCTGTGAAAGACGGCATTCTGGCCAGCTATGCAAAGAGCGCCCGCCTGCCCGGCTTCCGCCCCGGTAAGGCTCCTAAGAGCATGATCGCCAAGCGCTTCGCTTCCGAAATTGCCGAGGAAGTGGACTACCGCATGAAGAGCGACATTCAGGAGAAGTGCCTGGACGAGAACCCCGACCTGAAGGTGCTGGACTTCGGTACCCCCGAGGGTGGTGTGGCCGAGGATGGTTCCTATACGCTGAAGGCTACGCTGACAGTGGTGCCCGAGTTCGAGCTGCCTGAGTACATGGGTATCGAGGTGACAGTGCCGAGCACCGAGGTGAGCGACGCCGAGGTGGACGAGACGCTGCAGAAGTATGCCGAGACCTCCGCCAAGCACGAGGTTGTGGAGCGTGCCAGCGCCAAGGGCGACATCGTGGTGGTAGACTTTAAGACCAGCTGCGAGGGTAAGCCCGTGGCTGAGTATTGCGGCAAGAGCGTGGGCTTCCTGGAGGGGCGTGAGGACTACTGGGTAAGCCTGCAGGATGACCGCTTTATCCCCGAGCTGGCAGACGGCCTGGTGGGCGTGAGCGCCGGTGAGAGCAAGGATATCGTGGCTACGCTGAAGGAGGACTTCGTCATTTCCGACCTGGCCGGTAAGGAGGTGACCTTCTCCTGCGTGGTAAAGGAGGTGCGTGAGAAGCAGGTGCCTGAGATTACGGCGGAGTTGTTCGAGAGCGCTCTGCCCGGAAAGAGCATGGAAGAAATCCGCGACATCGTGCGCGAGAACCTCAAGAGCTCCAAGGAGCGCAGCAACGATGAGGCCAAGGCCGACCAGATTTCCGAGAAGCTGGCAGACCAGCTCACCTTCGCCCTGCCGGCTGACCTGGTGGAGCGCGAGAATGAGAATACTGTGCAGCGTAAGGTTTATGCCGCCATCCAGGCCGGCGACTTTGAGGCAGCCAAGGACATGGACTCCCTGCGCGAGACGGCCAAGGCTGAGACTGAGCGCAACCTGCGCGTGTACTTTGCCCTGCAGGAGATTGCCCGCCGCGAGATGATTACTGCCAGCGATGCCGAGATGCTCCAAGCTATCTCCAACATGGCAGAGCAGGCTCGTGAGAAGAATCTTAAGAGCTTTGTACGCAAGCTGCAGCGCGAGAATCGCATGACCGGCATCCGTCTCAGCATTGTGACCTCCAAGGTTATCGACCTGCTGGCTCGCAACGCCAAGGTTGTTGTGGAGTAAATGAAATTGTTATCTACGGATTACCTTCTGCAAAGTAGATAGTCCGGCGGGGGGCTTCCCGCAAGTGAAAAGACCGCAGTCGGAATGGCTGCGGTCTTTTCGTGTCCGAGAGGCAGCGGGGCAGGCTACTTGATTGAGTTGTTGTCCGAATCGGAATGCCGTATTTCTACTTGGACTTCCTCTACCGGGGCAAAGCCCAGCACTGGGGCCAGCAGGCGCGTGAGCGGCTCATTCAGGGCGGCATTGTAGTCGTGAACTGAGCGGTTGTAGTAGCCTGCCACCTCCTCTTGCTGGTGGCGGGATACGGCCATGGCCTGGTAAAGCCCCAGCAGCTGGTCGCTTTCTCTCATGCGGGGCGTGGCTTCCATTGCCCGGCCGGAGTAGGTCATCATGCGCCGCAATTGGCGTTCTGCGGCTGTCAGGACATGCCCGGCCCCCAGCAAGGGGGCTGCCGGTGTGGCCTCCAGCGCCCGGCTGCTGTCCTCCACCCAGCGTCGTATATCGCGTGGCAGCATGTCTTCCTGAGGCAGAAAACTCGCAAACACCGCCACAAAATCCCCCAGGCAGTCATTCCGCCGCCGAGTGGCTTCATTCCATTTCTCCCAGGCTCCCTGCACTCGTCCATACAAATGGTGCAGCCGTGCATACGCTGCTACTACACATGCCCCCACCGTTACCAGCAGGGCTAACGCCACAATGTATTCCATGCCTCCCTTTTATCCTAACTCTCGCTCTTGCGCAAGATTTTAGAAAAAACAGGTGGAGAGGGTGATGGGGGCGGAGTATCAGCTGGTTCTGAATTTCTCGTGTAAGCGAGTAATGAGTTTTTTAGCTCGATTGCGTATGAAAATAAGCGTCATGGATAACGGTATGCACATCAACCAGACGATGGGAGCTTGCCAATCACTGAATCCTTTCAGAGGAAGAGTACACCAAACTGTACTTGCGATAAGTATGTGAAAGTAGTAAATATTGGGGGAATGGACTTTGCCTATATGGTTTAGTAACGGTAACTTTCTCCATGTTTTCCGCTTTTTTTCTTGTCTTGCCTATGCAAGAGTAGTAGTATAAGCACCGTGCAAGCGTGGGAAGATGGTTCACCTGAGTGTATGCGGCGGTTGATTGCTCGCCTTCGGGACGAAAATGCTCGTCTGAAGCGGCTTTTGTTGCAGCACAGAATTGATTATGAAGAAGCAGAAGGTGATGGAACGCATGGAATGTTGATGCCGGAGATTACTGCGGCTCATGCGCGGGTGTTTTATTCCTACTTCAAAGGGCGAAAGGATGTCTATGCTCGCAGGAATGTAACGCGTGAGGGGAAGGGGGTATATTATCCGGTCTGTGATAATTTCTGGGTGCAGGGCAAGTGTCCTCGGCGGGAGGGGGCAAAGAAACGCTGCCTTGAGTGCTCGTATCGGCAGTGGACGCCTTTGAATCAACGTGTACTGATGCGGCATTTACAGGGGATGGCTGAGGATGGCCGAGATGTCGTGGGCGTCTATCCATTGTTGGAAGACGAGCACTGTCACTTTATCGTGTTTGATTTCGATAATCATGAGGGCGAGGCGACGATAGATTGGCGCAGCGAGGTTGATACGCTGAGGCGTTTGTGTGCGGAGCTGGGGGTGGATGCACTGGTGGAGCGTTCTCGTTCCGGTAACGGGGCTCATGTGTGGCTGTTTTTTGAGTCTGCGATACCGGCCGTGGAAGCCCGTCGTTTTGGTGCCTGTCTTTTGACGCGCGGTGCCGAGCTGGTGAATCAGAAGTCATTTCATGCCTATGATCGCATGTTGCCGGCACAGGATAGTATGCCTGAGGGTGGCTTGGGGAATCTGATTGCCTTGCCGTTGCAGGGGCGGGCTCTTTTGGCAGGAAATAGCGCTTTTGTTGATGAACAGTGGGTGCCTTATTCGAATCAGTGGGCTCGTTTGCAGCAGACTGCTCGCATTTCCCTGGAATTCGTGCGCTCGCGAATACAGGAGTGGGGACGTGCCGGTGAGTTGGGAGTTATCTCACAAGTGGAGAGTATTGATGCCCCTCAACCATGGAAAAAACAGGAGTTTGTGCTACATCGAGAAGATGTGGATGGGCACATGGTGGTGGTGGATTCCTGCATGCTTTATGTGCGCAAGGATAATTTGCGTCCGCGGCTATGTAATGCGCTGAGGCGTTTGGCTTCGTTTCGTAATCCGTTGTTTTACAGAAATCGGGCTATGGGGCTCTCTGTAAAGGGAGTCGTGCGTATTGTGCCGTGTTTTGAAGAAGATGACGTTTATATCGGGTTGCCGCGTGGTAAGCGAGAACAGGTGCTTGATCTCTGCCGAGAGGGTGATATATCTGTTGCCTACGAAGATTTGCGCAACGCCGGGCGCCCCATCAAGGTGGAGTTTGCCGCGCAGCTTTATCCCGAGCAACAGAAAGCTGCCGATGCCATGCTGCAAAACGATATCGGTATTTTGCAGGCAGCTACGGCGTTCGGAAAGACCGCCGTCGGGGCGTATCTGATAGCCGCCAGAAAGGTGAACACGCTCGTGTTGGTGCACAACAGGGAGATCCTCAAAAACTGGGTGGATGATTTGCAGCGTTTTCTGCGTATTGAAGACCCTTTGCCGGAGTACAGAACTCCTTCCGGCCGAGCCCGACAACGCAAGAGCCACATAGGACGCTTGTTTGCGGCTCATTATTCGGTGGGGGGATTGGTGGATGTTGCGATGGTGACATCGCTGGGAAATGCAGATGATATCAATCCGCTTGTAAGGGAATATGGCATGGTGATTATGGACGAGTGCCACCATGGCGCTGCTTACCAAGCGCATTGTGTGCTCAACAGGGTGAATGCAAAATATGTGTATGGGTTAACGGCTACTCCGAAGCGTGATGACGGCATGGAGCAAAAGGTGCTCATGGCATTCGGTCCGGTTCGTTATCGTTTTACTGCCAGGCAGAGAGCAGAAAGTCAGAATGTTCGCCATTTGATTCATCCTCGTTTTACTCGCTTTTGTGTTCCGGGACAAGAAGCTCGTATACAGGAGCTTTACCGCCTGCTTATCGATGACTCTGTGAGAAATCAGCTTATCATTTCAGACGTGATGTCTGCTGTGAATGAGGGGCGGACACCGTTGGTTCTTACCAAGTTCAGGGCTCATGCTGAACATTTGCTGGAGGCTTTGCGGGGAAAGGTGAAGAATCTGTATCTTTTGCGGGGAGGGCGCAGCAGCAAAGAGCGTGAGCATATTCGCCGGAATCTGCTGGCTACCCCACCCACAGAATCGGTGGTTGTGGTAGCTATTGGGCAATACATTGGTGAGGGATTCAATTATCCTCGTCTTGATACCCTGATGCTTACTACTCCCATTGCGTGGGAGGGGAATGTCGAGCAGTACGCCGGGCGTTTGCACAGAGATTATGTCGGTAAGCAGGATGTTATCATCTATGACTATGTTGATTTGCGCGTGCGGGTGTTTGACCGCATGTATGCTAAACGTTTGCGCACATACAGGCGTATGGGGTATCAGTTGTTTACCCCTATGCCTTTGTTCGAACACGCTGCCGAGCGAGGGGCGTTTTTTGAAGCCGGGGATTTTGAAATAGCTCTGGAAAAAGATATTCTTGCAGCCGCATCTGAAGTCGTTGTGTCATCGACGACATTGAATAGAAAAGGGGTGAAGTGGTTTCTGGAGCTGGTGGATGAGATGTCGGTGCGGGCTCCGCGTATCTCTGTGCTCACTCAGTCTCCGTCGGTGCTTCCGGAGCGAGAGGAAGAGGTGCGTCGTCTCATTTCCCTGCTTAGTGCTGCCGGTGTGGACGTGCAGACCTATGCAGAGCATCATGAGCACTTTGTCATCATCGATCGGCGTATCGTATGGTATGGTAATGCTAACTTCCTTTCCATGCGCAAAGAAAGTGACAATGTCCTGCGCTTGGAAAATGCTGAAACTGCTGCGGATATTCTGAGCCTTGTGGCGGAGAAGGCGGGGAAGGGAGTGGTGCCCGGTCTCACATCTCCTGCAGGAATCTGAGCGTTTCGCGGAGTTTGTCGGCAGGGCGAGTTTTGGTGAGGCGTGGGAAGCGGCGCTCCAGGAGGATGTAGTCCTTGTTGCGGGTGAGCATGAGCTTCTGGCCGGAGATTTCTACGGAAGAGATGTTGCGGCGGGAGGCGAATATTTTGATTTTGTGGGCGATGAGTAGGTTGCGGGCAGCGTGGGGAAGGCGGCCGAAGCGGTCGTTCCATTGGCGCTCCAGGTCGTCCACGTCATCCTCAGTGAGGGCTTTGGCAAGCTGGGTGTAGCAGGCCATGCGGGTTTGGGTGCTTTCTACCCAGGCTTCGGGGATGAAGGCGCCGATGAGTTTGTCGGTATCGGTACGGGTGGAAAGAACGGCCTCACTCACGCAGAGAAAATCGGCTTTCAGCTGGGCATCCGCCCGTATGGTGGGGGCTTTGCCCTGCAGGCGTTCGATGGATTGGCGCAGCAACTGGCAGTACAGCTCGAAGCCGATGGCGGCGATATGGCCGCTTTGCTGAGTGCCGAGCAGATTGCCTGCACCGCGGATTTCCAGGTCTCGCATGGCGATTTTGAAGCCACTTCCCAGCTCGGTGTATTGCTTGATGGCGGCGACGCGTTTGCGGGCGTCGGAGGTGGTGAGGGCATCCGGCGGCAGCAGGAGGTAGGCATAGGCTCGGTGACCACCGCGCCCCACGCGTCCGCGCAGCTGGTAGAGGTCTGCCAGTCCGAAGCGGTCTGCTCGGTCGATGATGATGGTGTTGGCGTTGGGGATATCGATGCCGCTTTCGATGATGGTGGTGGAGAGAAGCACATCTGCTTTGCCGGCTACAAAATCGCGCATCACGCACTCCAGATCGCCTTTGTCCATCTGTCCGTGCCCCACGACGATGCGGGCTTTGGGGACAAGCCGTTGCAAATCCTCCGCCATTTTATAGATGCTTTGCACGCGGTTGTGCAGGAAGAATACCTGCCCGTTGCGGGCGAGTTCACGCTCGATGGCGCGGGCGATGAGTTCTTCGCTGTAGGGGCATACGGCGGTTTGCACGGGGAGGCGATTGAGGGGGGCGGTGTCGATGGTGCTCATGTCGCGCGCACCCATGAGTGCCACGTAGAGTGTGCGAGGGATGGGGGTGGCTGAGAGGGTGAGCATATCTACCATGCGGAACATGCGCTTAAACTGTTCCTTGTGGCGTACGCCGAAGCGCTGCTCCTCGTCAATGACGGCGAGCCCCAGGTTTTTGAAATTGACATTTTTGGAGATGAGGCGGTGAGTGCCTACCACGATGTCCACCTCGCCGCGGCGCATGCCTTCTATGATTTCCGCCGCTTTTTTGGCAGGGGTGAAGCGGCTGAGCAGTTCGATGCGGATGGGGTACTCGCTCATGCGGCTGCGGAAGGTGCGGTAGTGCTGGTCTGCCAATACGGTAGTCGGAGCCAGAATGGCTGCCTGGCGTCCGCCTGTCACACATTTGAAGGCGGCTCGGATGGCTACTTCCGTTTTGCCGAAGCCGACATCGCCGCAGATAAGGCGGTCCATGGGGCGGGGGGCCTCCATGTCTGCCTTGCACTGGTTGATGGCACGGAGCTGGTCAGGAGTTTCCCGGTAGGGGAAGGAGCTTTCAAACTGCCACATCCACGAGGAATCTGCCGGGTGTGCATAGCCGTTGTTGCTTTCTCGCTCGGCCTGTACCTCCAGCAACTGGGCGGCGTAGTCCTGCACGGCTCTCTCTGCGGCCTGGCAGGCGCGTTTCCATCGGGCATCTCCCAGGCGAGAGAGCTCGGGGGTTTTTGCTCCGAGCCCCACATATTTGCTTACCAAGTGGCTTTGTTGCAGGGGGATGCGTAGCAGCACGCTCCCGGCGTACTGGATGTGCAGTTCCTGCTCGCCGGTTTTGTCGTCCTGCACAATGCCTACGAAGCGGCCAAGACCATGGGCAGAGTGGATGACGTAGTCTCCGGGGGAGATTTCTCGCAGTGGTGCCTGGGCGCGTTCCCGGCGCAGGCGGTCCTCGCGTTCGTCTCGCTTGCGGGCGCGTGGGGAAGAATAGCGGCCGAACAGTTCAGCCGCGGAGAGCACGGCCAACTTGGCTCCGGGGACGGTGAAGCCGAAGGGAAGGTCGCCGTCCCGGCTCTGTACGGGGCGCCAGGCTTCGTCTTCTCCGCATATTTCCTCGAAGCGTTTTTTTTCTCCTTCATGGGGAAAGTACATGACGATGCGCCACTTATCTTCCCGCCACTGCAGGAGACTGCGGCGTGCAAGTGCCCGGCGGGCTTCCTGCATCACGAAATCGCCGGTGTCGAAACTGCCCAGCGGAGTGCCGAAAAAGGCCAGTGGGTCTTTTTCGTTGAGCCGCTCCAACTCCGGCACCACATCTGCTACATCCGGCGGGGTTTCGAACACGAGTACATCTCCGGGTTCTCCGCTGCCGGGCAGAGATACAATCCAATCCTCCGGGGCGATGAGGTCGCGCAGTAAGCGGTCTGCCGGTGGCTCATCCAGCACCAGCTCGGCATCTGCCAGCTTGCGGAAGGAGAGCTGACTGTCCACATCGAAGGCTCGGATGCTTTCCACCTCATCCCCGAAAAATTCGATACGCAGGGGCCAGGCGGATTGCAGGGGAAATACGTCCAGTATGCCGCAGCGCAGGCTCCACTGGCTGCGGGCTGTTACCTGCTCTACACGGTCGAAGCCATGCTCGGTAAGGCACTTGCACAGGGCTTCGGGGCTGTATTCTCCGCCCGCTTTCAGGCAAAGAGTCGTGTCCGCAGCTGCTCGGGCAAAGGCTGGCGCCTGTTGATTGAGGGCTGCGGCTGTGACAACCACTACTTGCGGTGCTGACGGTGTGCCGGAAATGGCGCGCAGGGCTTCTAGGCGTTCTGCGGCCAGATCCGGGTCGCTCAGGCCGTTGTTGACATGGATTTCCCTCTCCGGTACGAAGATGCAGGGGGCATCCCACAGCGGCAGCTCTGCGGCTACCCGCTCCTGCATGGGCAGAGCATCTGCCACGGCCCAGATTCGCCGGGGTGTTTTACTTTGTGCCGCTACCAGGGCTACCACGAAGGCATAGGCGGCAGGGCTGGTGCGGGGAAATACAATCGGTTCTTCCCGTGTGTCGCCGGCACACAGTCTCCCCAGCTCCGCGGAGAACGCGGAGCTTCGCATCACATAGCTGGTGAGCCGGAGGGACAAGAAATATTACGAGTCACAAATTACGAGGTCGGTCGGCCGCGTATGCTTGCACTGTGGTCCGACTTTGGCTACCCGGTCGCAATCTGTAACTTGCACCTTACAGTCGTATGGCTGCACTGCTCCAGGTAAGGCCGGCTCCGAAGGTAACCATCAGTACGATGTCGCCTTTCTTCGCTTTACCGGTGCGGATGGCTTCGTCCAGAGCAATGGCGCAGGCGGCACCGGAGGTGTTGCCGTACTTCTGCAGGTTGATGAATACTCGCTCAACGGGGATTCCGAGTCGCTGAGCCACAGCGTTGATGATGCGCAGGTTGGCTTGGTGAGGAATGACGACGTCCACCTCTTCCGGTTTGATGCCGGTACGCTCGATGAGCGAGAGTGCGGAATCCTTCATGTGAGCCACGGCGTAGCGGAACACTTCGTTGCCGCGCATGGCCAGTGTGTAGAGCTTCTCGTGGATGTTGTCCTCTGTGGTGGGAATGGCTGAGCCACCACCAGGCACCATCAGCAGGTCGGTCAGTGTGCCATCTGAGCCGATGTCGGATGCCAAAATGGCGCTGTCGCCCTCAATGCCTGTGCCGGTGCGCAATACGGCCGCACCTGCCCCGTCTCCGAAGAGTACGCATGTGCTGCGATCCTCCCAGTTTACGATGTGGCTGAGCTTCTCCGAGGAGATGATGAGGGCTGTTTTTGCCTGGCCGCAGCCGATGTACTGCACGGCTGTCTTCAGGGCGAAAAGGAAGCTGGAGCAGGCCGCGGAAATGTCGAATGCAGCGGCGTTGACGGCGCCGATGTTGGCTTGCACGTAGCAGGCGGTGGAGGGGGTAAAGGTGTCCGGCGTTACTGTGCCGACGATGATGAGGTCGATTTCCTCCGGCGTGACACCCGCTGCCTCCATGGCACGCTTGGCTGCTTGGGTGGCCATGTCGCTGGTTTTTTCGCCCGGGGCTGCAATACGACGTTCCTCAATGCCGGTGCGCTCAATAATCCACTCGTTGGACGTGTCTACCATTTTCTCTAAATCGGAGTTTGTCAGGCGGGTTTCCGGTACATAGGAACCCGTGCCGATGAGAGCCACAGGCAGACGCTTGAAAGGCTTGGTGAGATCGTTCATAGCTTGTGCAATTCTGTATGATTGTAGATTCTCTCCCTCTTGGGAACACGCTTATTCTATCACAAAGCTAGAGGTAACGCTAGTATTTTTTGTGATTTCTATCAAAAAACAGCAAAAAATCGGGAATTTTAACTAATAATCCTTCGTTGCGGAAGGCCGATGGTGGGAGATGTCGCATGTCTGCAACCGGTCTTCTGTCTTGCTCCAGAAGTTGCAGACCATCTGGTGTTTGGATGACGTGGGGCTTTTCTGTCTGAGGGGAGAAGTACCTGCTGCAGCCCCTGCGGTAGCCTCGGTGCAAATGTTGCTACCGGGCCACCGCAGGGGATTGCATGCGGGTAGTCAAATCCCCCGCCTTTTCCGCGGTGGGGGCTGTGGAAATCTGTTCGTTCGTTTCGTCTGCTGTCATGGCAGGAGCGCTCTCTACATACATAGACGCATCTCGCAGCAAAAAATTCGAGAATGTGGTGTACTTTTTTGCAGAAAAGACGAAAAAAATCCAAAAGTTACCGACTTGGGGAAATAGCGGCGATGAAGTGTAGTGCCTCAGAGAAAACGTTGCTATGATTCCACAGCGCACAGAAAGGTTAAGAATGATTAAATAAATATAATACTTGCAAAATGGTAACAAAGGTGTTACAATGCGGGGCATGAGAGCGATGAACATCGTATCAGCGGTGGTATTGGCTGGCGGGATGGCGCTGGCCGGGCAGGAGTCAATGCCTGTTGGTTGGCATTATGGCATGCCGGACACAGGGTTGTTGCCGAGTTATGGGCGTGTCGAGTGGTTCACGCGCATGGGCGAGCGCCATGGTGGTAACTCGGAGCTGAGCTTGCAGAGCTACGGTATAACGGTGCCGTTTCTGGATCCCCGCAAGACCGGGTGGGGAGATACGATGATAAACCTGCAGTTTGACGCTAAGATTACGATTCTGAATACGGGCGGCACACTGGATTTGGCCAATGATGAGGTGTACAACTTTGCTTTGCCCATCACATTCATCACTCAGATGCCGAATGGTCGGCTCTGGACTTATGGGCTCGCGCCGGAGATTGCGGCGGACTGCGATGCTGCGGAGAAGGGGTTCGATTTGGTGGCCTATGCCTTTTATACAGTGAAGCAGAGCGAAAAATTCTCCTATTCTCTTGGGCTGGCGGCTTCCCCCCGATTTGCGGAATATGGGGTGTTGCCCATGGTGCGCTTTGATTGGCGACCGAATGCAGACTGGACGGTGAGCCTGAAGGGCTACCAGTTGCAGGCCATGTATCATGCCACGGAGCGTCTTTCTTTCGGACCTTTCCTGGCCTCTCGTGGTGGCATCTGGTCGGTAGGTACGGAGCGTGGCGACCGCATTTTCCGCGTTCGTTCTCTGGTAGCGGGGGCTATGTTTGAGTACGATTTTTCGCAGCCCGGCCAGACAAAACGCATTATCACCGCGGCGATAGGCTCTACGCTCACCACCAATGCCCAGTTCCTGGAGCGCAATGGGCGCAAGGACGCCTACGAGAATCACCACTACAAGCCGGCTCTGTATGTATCTGCCGGGGTGGATTTCCGCTTCTGAGAATTGCCCCGGCGCGTCATTGCCCCGGCGCGTCATTGATTACTTCAGTTTCGGCCTGTAGTGCCCATTCAGGGGGAAGGTGAAGAGGCAATCCTCCTCTTCGGTGCCACCGCCGATGTTGTGGATGATGAGGGGGATACCCTCGGCGCTTTTGCGGTCGCTTACAATCATGATGTGGGGCAGGCTGCTACCCACGATGCAGGTGACGAGGTCGCCGGGGTGGTAGTCGTCAGGATTTTGCGTGACGGGCAGGCTCCAGCCCTTGCGTTTGAAGAACGTCTGCAGGTTGGGCACGCGGCGGTGGTCTATGTTTTTATCCGGGCGTTTGAGTCCCCAGCGTTTAGGGTATCGTGAGAAGTTGCGTTTCATGTCCTCGTGCACTTCCTTCTGCAGGTCGAAATGGAGGTGTCGCATGGCGCGGATGACAACATCTGTACACACCCCACGCTCAATGGGGACGTCTCCGTTGGGGTAGGAGAGGCTTTCGTATGAGCCGTCGTACACCACCGTTACTCCAATCTGGCGGCGGGCGAGTTCAGGCAGGCGGGAATCAGCGAAGGCTGTAGCAGCAAGTGCCGCGAGCAGGAGAAGGTGGCTTTTCATGGGGCTGTGCGAGGTACTTTCTTTTGCTTGTAGACGGGGCGGTAGTGGCCGGTGAGTTCGAAGGTGAAAAGTTGCGGGTTTTCCCGTGTGCCGTTGCCGAGGTTGTGGATAACCATGGGAGTGCCGTCAGAGTCTGCCCGGTCGCTCACTATCATGATGTGGGGGCGTCCGCTGGTGACCCGGCAGGTCACGATGTCGCCGGGCTTGTAGTCTGTCGGGTTGTCGGTGAGGGGCAGATTCCACCCACGGCGGGTGAAGTAGGTTTGCAGGTTGGGCACGCGGCGGTGGTCTATGTTTTTATCCGGCCTCTTGAGACCCCAGTTCTTAGGGTATACGGAGAAGTGGTGCGCCATATCCTCGTGCACTTCTTGCTGTAAGTCGATGCCTTTGAGTCGCATGGCGCGGATGACCACATCCGTGCAGACGCCGCGCTCGATGGGGATATCCCCGCCGGGGTAGGCAATGGATTCGTAGGTGGGGTCGTATTTCAGGGTTACGCCAATTTGGCGCCGCGCCATGGCCGCCAGGTTGTCCGGTGGTGCGGGTAGGGCAGCTGTGGGCGTCATCTGCGGTACATATTGCTGAATGAAGGGCCAATACCGCATCAGCAGCGGAATGGCCGCTGCCAGCAGTAGGTGGAAGAGGACGAGGATGATGATGAAGCGTTTTTTCATTAATGCTTACTGTTTTCGATTTCTGTCTGCATGCGTGCCGGTCTGGCCGGCCTCGCGCTCCAGTGCTCGTTGTTTCCAGAGGGGGAGGGTGGATTTGCGGGCTTTAGCCTTGCGCTTCCGCTCGCGTTTTTCGGCGGCTCGTGCTTTTTCTGCGGCTAATTTCTGCTCTTTTTCGCGGGCGAGGCGAGCTTCCTCGATGCGCTTCTGAATGCGGGAGGAATGCTCATTGCCGGCGGAGGTGATGGTCCAGGGGCAGCGCGGGTCTGTGCCGGATTCTGTGATGGGCAGGCACACCATGTCCGGGTCGATAAAGCGAATCTGGCGGTACAGCAGGTCTTTGATAGTGGCCAGCAGGCTCTTGGGCGGGAAGAGGCCGGTGCGGGCCAGCTCGATGGTGAATGCCACGCGGATATGCTTGGCCTGCAGGCTCATGCGCGCAATATCCCGTAGCGAGATGCCTTCTGCCGGCGATTCCTCCGGCGCACAGAGGGCTGCCGCACGCAGCAGGAAGAGGCAATCGCGTACCTTGCGGCACAGTTTTTCCACCAAATCCCGCACTTTGGGGCGGGCGTTGAAGCGGTAATCTTTCACCTCGATGAGCCAGAGTTCTTTTTTACCGGGGTGATAGAGCACGAAATCCATCTCCTTGCAGCTGTTGCAGAAGTTCTGGGCGTGGTGCGAGTAGAAGGGGGAGCATTCGAAACGGCACACATAGTACCCCGCTTCAAAATTAAAGCGGTGCAGTCCTTCCACGCAGCTGGTACCGGCTTGGAACACGCTTATGCCGGCTCTGTGGGTTCGAAGTTCATATTGAGGTAGCGGTCGGCCTGCTCCATTTCTGCTTCCAGGCTGTCGAGGTGGTCAATTTCATCCAGCGAATTACCTGTGGAGGTCCGTACGCCGCATTGGCTGTTGCCGGGAGGTTGTAAGCCGAAGAATCGGCGGGACAGTTTTTCGTTGGCGGGCTCTGCCAGCTGGATAACCAGCTCCCGCAGCAGGAAGAGACTGTGCGTGGTGAGCATCACCTGCACCCCGGCACGGCAGAGCCCCAGGACGATGCTCACGAGGACAGGAAGGTGCGTGGTGTTGATGTTCATTTCCGGCTCGTCCCAGAAGAGGGAGGTGCCGGTACGCACTGTGCCATTGCCAATGAGCAGCCCCAGTGTGCCGATGCGCTTGAACCCTTCTGCCACCAGGTTGAGCTCCAGCGGCTCCTGACCGGGGCGCTTCAGGTAGAAACGGCCGTTGATGCGTTGCAGTGTACCGGAGAGTAACTTTTCTATCTGCTTAATAACGAAACGCAGGCTTTCCGGGATGGGAGTGCCGCCCGGCTCCTCCTCCAGTGCCCGGCAGAGCTCCCAGCTGGCAGAATCCAGCAGCTCCGGGTAGCGTTTGCCTGCCTGCATGTAGCAGGGGTAAATGGAGAGCACCTCGCGTGGTGAGATGAAGACTGCGTTCTCCTCCAGAAAACGTTGCGGAAGTTTTTTGATGTGCAGCCCTTCCTCCTCCTGGCCGGCGGTAAAGTGGAAATCCAGCTCAGCAGCACCGGGCGGAACCTTGTTGCCCACCAGAGATGCCCGCACATGTGCCTGCCCGTTACCGCGATTGCGGGCGGTGAGGGAGGTGAGGTTGTGTGTGCCGAACACGCGCAACAAGTCGCGCCGCAGGCGTTTTTCCTCGGCCCACACCTCAGGCAGCTCCCGTCGGTTGCCATCGCAGCCCCACTTGGTGAGCGCGTAGCAGAGCTTCATGAGGTGGCTTTTGCCGGAGTCGTTACCGCCTACAATTATGTTTATTCCCGGTACGAAGCCGAATGCCTCCTGCATCGGGAAAACGGTTACTCCCTCCACTGCCAGCTTTTTAATCATGGCCTCTATTCTACCTGAGAATGTGTCTTATGGCAAGAAGGAAGAAGGGAGAACGCGTCATTTGTAAGGATTCCGGGCAAACTCTTTTGGGAAAAGGCGTTAGCTGCGGGGAAAATTGTCGGAACGGCTTTTTCCGAAATGCTTTTGCGGACGCAGATTCAGCAGCAGGAGTAGCGCCCGCCCGGCAGGGGCAGGAGAGCGCGCTCTATTTGCAGGCGCATGAGCTGCGGGGTGAGCTGCATAGCATTTTGTCCCAGCGCGCAGCATAGCGCATCTAGGGTGTCATGCCCGGCTGCAATGGCTGCCAGGATGGCGACCTTGTCTGCACAATCCACCGGGTGCCGGGAGATTGTGGGCTCAGCATCACTTTCCGTTTCAAAGAGTTCCAGCTGTCGCGGACCGTTGCGCCACTGCATATCCAGCAGGAGTTCCTGCGGGCAAGTGCAGAGGATGGCACCATCCCGAATCAGAGCATGGCACCCGGCGGAAGCCGGCCTGTCCGCCTGGCCGGGAATGGCAAAAACGCTGCAGCCATAGTAATCCGCTGCAATGCCGGCTGTGTGCAGCGCCCCGCTGCGGGCGGGGGCTTCTGCCACGAGCACGGCCTTGCTCCAGGCGGCTACGATGCGGTTGCGCTGGGGGAATGTGGTGCGCCCGGGGCGCATCGTCATGGGAAACTCGCTCACAAGGGCACCGTGTCCATGGCAGATGCGCTCGGCTAGCTCCTCATTCTCTTGTGGAAAGATGGTAGCAAGGCCGCAGCCCATTACGGCAAGGGTGCGCCCGCCGGCATCCAGTGCACCCCAGTGCCCGGCGGTGTCGATACCCCTGGCGAGGCCGGATATGATGGTGCAGCCGGCATCTGCCAGCTCGCGGCCGAAGCGGCGGGCGAGTGTCATGCCGTAGGGGGTGGCTGCACGTGTACCCACAATGGCCACGCTGCGGTCTGCGTCTGTTTGCAGGTATTCGCCTCGCATGTAGAGCGCAATGGGGGGATCTCCCATGCGGCGCAGGGCAGCGGGGTAATCGGCATCGAGGATGGTTACAATACGTACACCATGTTCGGCAGCGCATGCCAATTCGGCGTGCACGTTGGTGCAATCTCTCCAGCCTGCAATCGCTCTCGCAAGTCTGGCTCCGATGCGAGGTACCTGCTCCAGTATCTGAGCCGGGGCCGCCAGTGCCAGCTCGGCAGAGCCGAAAAACTCCAGCAATGATTGTATGCGCACGGAACCCAGCCCGGGTATCAGGTTGAGGGTGATGAGAGCCTCTCTCGGGCTGAGTTCCATGCCGTTGCCGGGCTTAACGCTCTACGGTGAAATCCAGCCCCAGATCCATGGAGGGCACCGAGTGCGTGAGACAACCGAAGCTCATGTAGTCCACTCCACTCTCGGCGGCTGCGGGGGCTGTCTCCAGTGTCAGGCCGCCACTGGCTTCAAAGTAGGGCTTCTTGTTTTTACCACGCATTTCCACAGCCTTGGCCATATCCTCCGGGCTCATGTTGTCCAACAGGATGTAGTCCACACCGGTCAGCTTCAGGAAGGCTTCCACCTGTACAAGATTGTCAGCCTCCAGTTCCACCTCCACGCCGGGCTTGTCGCTCTTGAGCCTGTCGATGCAGGCTTGCAGGTGCGCGGTGTCGCCATCCGTCATCAGGTGGTTGTCTTTTACCATCGCGCGGTCGTAAAGCCCTAAGCGGTGGTTATTGCCACCACCATGCACAACAGCAGCTTTCTCCAGCAGGCGGTAGCCGGGGGTCGTCTTGCGGGTGTCGAGCAGCTTGCAACTGGTGTGGGCAATGGCCTTCATGTACTTGTTTGTCATGGTGGCCACCCCCGACAGGCGCTGGATGAAGTTCAGTGCCGTGCGCTCTGCACCCAGAATCGAGCGAGCCGAGCCCTCAATCATCATCACAATCGCACCGGGGGATACAGACTCCCCATCGTGCAGGTACACCTCCACCTTCAGGCTCGGATCCACGGCGCGGAACACCGCCTCAGCCACTTTCACGCCGGAAAGCACACCCTGCGTGCGCGGGCGCATCAGGGCTCGCGCCTGCAGGCCTTCCGGTACAAAGTAGGTGGAGGTCACATCGCCATCACCAAAATCCTCATCAAGAGCCAGCTTGATGAGCGCATCCATGTTATCAGAGACTTTCATACTGCTCATGCCCTATACTATAGAGTACCCGCCTCAGAATGTAAAGGCGGAAAACAGATGTGGCCGCGGATTTGGGGCATGTTTTGTCGTAAAGGGGCTTGTTTTACCGCAGAGGGGAAGGAAACATGCAGACTCAAGGGCGCACGTGTTTACGTGCAGAGTTTACCGTTGCTGATTCGCTCGACATGGCTGAAATCGGTGAGCGGATGGTGTATGAGTCCCTGCGACAAATGGTGGAGGTCTGGACTTGTCGGAGCTTGTAAACAAATATCCAACGCCTTATTTGAGAAAAATTGGCTCTAATTATGTAAGTAACGGTGGTGTTTTGGCTTTTGCGAGCCCTACATCTTTAGAAATGAATCATGACAGCGAAAAGAACGGGATTAAAGCTGTAGGAAAGTTGCATAAAATTCCTTATTACGGGGAACCCGGGTTTAAGCGAGAACTAATAGCAAGCAGTCAGCAACAAGAAAAGCAAATGAAAACGCGTTGGCATAATTAGAAATTAGGCGGATAACGTGTAGCGTAGCTGACAAAGCGAACGTTTTTCTTGATGGTTTATATATTGAAGCAGAGTAAATAAGGTTACTTTAGAAATCACTTTTAGGAAAAGCCCCCTCTG
>JAFQGF010000061.1 GCA_017415555.1 Akkermansia sp. | reverse complement strand
TCATCTTTTCCTCGATGCCACTTATACCAAAGTACGAAGGAATGAAATCGTAAGTGATTGTGCTGTATTTGTTGCCGTTGGTATTGATGCGGAAACAGGTCGGCGTATGGTGCTAGGTGTTTCCGTCGGGCTTTCCGAAGCTTCAGAGCATTGGGCTACCTTCATTCAAAGCCTTATGATGAGAGGGATGAACAGACCCAACAGCATCACCAGCGACGACCACAAGGGTATCCGTAAAGCCCTTGTCGAAACACTCACCGGAGTTCCCTGGCAACGATGCCAATTCCATTTCCAACAGAATGCACAGGCTCATGTGACGAGCGTAAGATACCGCAGTCTCGCGGCTGCGCATATTCGAAATGTATTCAACGCCGGGAACCGAGCATCCGCCAAGCTGATGATTCAAAATGCCCTATCTATTTTTAGGGTAGATAAGCAATACAAGCTGGCCGATTGGTTCGAAGAAAACATCGAAGAATGCCTTACCGTCATTGATTGCCCACCCGAGGTACAGCGACGGCTCAGAACGTCAACATCATGGAAAGCATTATCAGACAACTCAAACGCAGAACAAACGTTATCTCCATCTTCCCCTCTGAAGCTTCTTTGCTCAGAATTGTAACCGCCAAAGCTATGGACCTCTCCGACGAATGGGAGGGTATTAGCGGTAAGTCTTACATTTCCCCGGAGATGCTTCAACTCGCGGCAGAGGCGCTGCTGGCAGCCTTGTCTCAGCCTCAAAATCCCGCTGCTTAACCTAAACCGCAAACGAACTTTGCACCAATGACAGGGATTTTACAGAAAAGAGCTTGCGCTGCCTTGTCTTAAAATCAGGCGCCATTATATTGTTTGCCATCCGGGATAATTCCTGTATTCGTTTTCTATGGGATGGCAATGATTATAAATACATAAAACTATTGTGCGTTATAAGTGAGCTGTGTGAATGCATGCCGAGCCCTCCGCTGAGATTGATTAACTGAAAATCCCCCACCATCCTTTCGGCGGTGGGGGATGCATGGTTACGGTTATGAGTGAGAATCAGCGGGTGCCGTAACGGGCGGCAGATCCGAGTTGCTCCTCGATACGCAGCAGCTGGTTGTACTTTGCCAGACGGTCTGCGCGTGAGAGGGAACCGGTCTTGATTTGTCCGGCGTTGGTGGCCACGGCGAGGTCGGCGATGAAGGAATCCTCCGTTTCGCCGCTACGGTGGGAGATTACGGCGGTATACGCGTTGGAGGTTGCCAGTCGTACGGCCTCGAAGGTTTCGCTCAGCGAGCCAATCTGGTTGAGCTTCACCAGGATGGAGTTGGCCACACCGGCCTGAATGCCCCGGCGAAGGAAATTCACATTCGTGACGAAGAGATCATCCCCCACCAACTGGCATCGGTTGCCGATGGTATCGGTGAGCAGCTTCCAGCCGTCCCAATCGTTTTCAGCGCAGCCGTCCTCGATGGAGACGATGGGGTAGCGCTCAATGAGACCCTTGTAGTATTCGGTTAGCTCGGCGGCTGTCAGACGGTCGCCGCTGCTCTTCTTGAAGACGTAGAGCCCGCTCTCGGCATCGTAGAATTCGGAGGAGGCGACGTCCAGCGCAAGGCTGACCTGCTCTCCCGGGCGATAGCCTGCGTTCTCGATGGCGGTCATGATGACGTCCAGCGCTTCATCGGCACTGCGGAGGTTGGGGGCATAGCCACCCTCATCGCCCACGGCGGTGCTCAGTCCCTTGCTGCGAAGAACTGCCGCCAGTGCATGGAATACCTCTGCCCCGCATCGCAGAGCTTCGCGGAAGGTCGGCAGTCCACGCGGAACAATCATAAACTCCTGGAAGTCGATGGGGGCATCGGAGTGTGCACCTGCATTGAGGACGTTCATCATGGGAACCGGCAGGATGTGCGCATTCGGCCCGCCCAGGTAACGGTAGAGGGGTTGCCCGGTGGCTTGTGCTGCGGCGCGTGCCGTGGCCAGCGATATGGCCAGTACGGCATTTGCTCCCATGCGGGATTTGTTGGGGGTGCCGTCAACCTCCTGCATGCGGGTATCGATGGCAATCTGCTCCCTGGCATCCATGCCGATGAGGGCTGGGGCTAAATCCTTATTGGCGTGGGTGACAGCCTGCTGCACGCCCTTGCCGCGGTAGCGCCCTTTGTCGCCGTCTCGCAGCTCGCAGGCTTCGTGTTCGCCTGTGGAGGCTCCACTGGGTACGGAGGCAAGACCCACTATGCCGCTGTTGAGCTGCACCTCTGCCTCAACTGTGGGATTCCCGCGGGAGTCCAGTATCTCTCGCGCCGTTATCTTCGCTATGGTCGCGTTCATATTGCGTTGTCCTTTCTATGTTGAAATAAAAGTTTGTTACAACTAACTGTCTGGGCGAAGTGTATCAGAAATTTTCCGGTATGGCAAGCCTAAAAGTAAGAAAGGGCTAACTTTTTTTTAAGAAAAGTACGCGTTGGCATAATCCGCAAAAATGCATTAGCTCTTCAAATTGAAATTTGTTGGGCGAGCGAAGCGAGCGGAATTTGCGAGCCTCGCCGCATGGCGAGGCGGCATATAATAGCCACGGTGTGGAGTGAGCAACGCGAACGAAACCCGTGGGTATAGCGCAAAAACAAACCGAACCCCACC
>JAFQGF010000002.1 GCA_017415555.1 Akkermansia sp. | reverse complement strand
GATTGGTTCATTTTTTTTGCACCGCCAGTTTAATAGCTGGCACCCCAGAACTCAATCTCCATTTTTGTTTTCTTTTTATTTCGTTGATATTTTTCCTCTCATAATGCGCTCTTTCTTTAGAATGCTTTTTGGACAGCTATGAGGAGACCACATGTGTGTCCCATAGACGAGTTCGATAAATGGGAATTTGTGGAAGACCGAAGGGGACAATCCGCAAGCCTGACTTAGAGCCCGCACCCTTTTTTGCGATTGATTCAGGGTACTGCCACAACGGGGGTGGGGCTCCCCATGTTAACGCTGCCCTGCATGGGGCGTCAGTGGGTGGAGGTGTAGGTGCCCAGTAGGGCTACCATGTCGGCCGCTAGGCGGCGGATAGCCGATTCTTTGCCCTGAATGGCCGGTAATCCCCAGAGGGTGAAGTCATTGTGGGCAACAATGTTGAAGTACATGCCACGCAGGCAGGTGAGGCACCAGAGCCAGTCTGCCCGTTGCATGCCGGGAAAATGAGATTGCACGGCATCCTGCCATTCCTGCAGTGCGTATGAATAGTGGGATTCGTACACATCGCGCGTGAGTTCCGGGGATTCGTAGCCCATTTTGTTGAGGAAGCAGAGCACCTCCTCCCCGCTGGCGACGGTGGAATCCTGCCAGTGGGTGATGGGGGCCGCCAGCCAGGAATAGATGATTTCTTCCGCATTGCCGTCTCTGCGAGCGGTTTCCAGTGCTTCGAGGCAGACGGCGTTGTATTGGACAGAAACGAAGGCGAGTGTGTCGCGGTACAGGTCTGCTTTGTTACCGAAATGGTAGCGGATGAGCCCGATGTTCACTCCGGCGGCGTTGGCGATTTCGCGCATGGCCGCCCCCTCGAACCCCAATGCGGTGAACTGCTCGATGGCGGCGCGCATAATCTGCGCTTTCGTGGTGTCGGATTTGCTCATCTGTCCGGGGAATAATCAGTTGGAGGCGGATTCTCTGGCGTGTTGGTCCAGGTAGTCTATGTCGGCCTTGCAGAAGCGTTCCAGTCGCGTGCGGGAGACGCGCCCCCCCGGTTCGCGCAGGTAGACGGCGCTGTTTTGTTCATCGTAGCGTTGCAAACGGGCGAAGAGTTTCTCCCCTTTGCGGGAGGTCCAGTCTCTGTACCCCTTGCTGCGGAGTTTTTCCTTGTAGGTGGTATAGCTTGTTTCGGCGTCTTTTACCGCGTGTTCCAATTGTTCTTCCACCTCTGCCAGGAAGCCGTTAAAGCCATCGATTCTGTCTGTAATTTTTCCGCGGGGATCGATGACAACGAGCGCCGGATAGTGCTGCAGGCCATAGCGTCTAGCCAGGTTGTTGATGGAACTCATGCTATAGCGGGTGTTGTGCGTGATGGACTCATCCATGGAGGCTCCGGCATCCAGCTTAACGCGTACAACCCTGTCTTTGCACCAGAGGTCGAATTGCTCTGTCTCCAGAAGGTGGGTGCCCAATTGTTTACTCTTGGGGCTGGTGACGGAGTTGTGGAACCAGATGAGCAGGGGGCGTCCTTCCCGTCGGGCCAGTTTGATGCCCCGCCCCAGGTTGTTGAGCCAGCCGTTGCCATTACGGCGATTTTCGAAGGCGGCGGTGAGACCGGGGATGTCGGCATCCGGGTCATCCGGATTAGTCCAAATGAGTTCCCCTTCGGCGCCGTTATCCACCTTTTTGAGTTCTGCTTCCGTGGTGACTCTCATGGTGTCTGCCCCGAGGCCTCCACCACCCGGTAACAGCGGGTTTGCCGTAAAACCTGCCAGCTCCTGCCCGGGCTCTCCGGACAGCGGGTTGTCGGGGCGCTCCTCCAGTGTCTTGCGCGAGGGGGTGCATGCCGTAAACACCGACAGCAGAAAGAGCAGGGAGATGAGGCGGAGGGAATACATGACGTCAGAGGAATCAGCTCTCCTGTTGTTTGGCTTGTTGCCAGGCCGCTTCCATTTGTGCGCTCGTGGCTGCATCCAGGCTGATGCCGGCGGATTTGAGCTGTTTTTCCAGGAAGTTGAAGCGGCGCTCGAATTTGCGGTTGGCTGCATCCAGAGCCACTTCCGGGTCTACTCCGCGGCGGCGGCACAGGTTCACGGTGGTGAAGAGCAGGTCTCCCAGTTCCTCCGCTACACGCGGGTCACTGTCTTCCATCTGCAGGGTTTCTGCCACTTCGTCCGTTTCTTCCTGTATTTTTTTTATCACTCCGGCGTGATTCGGCCAGTCAAAGCCCACCTTTGCCACTTTTTTGGTGAGTTTGTAGGCTCGCAACAGGGCGGGCAGCCCCTTGCCGCAGTTTTTGAGATAGGGCTTGTCTTCTATGGATTGTTCCTTGCGTTTGATGGCATCCCACTGGGTAAGGACTCCCTCGCTGGTGTTGACTGCAGAGTTGCCGAATACGTGCGGATGCCGACGTACCATCTTGTCGCTCAACTCACAGGCTATCTCGGCAAGGGTGAAGCCTGCCTCGGGATTTTCTGCGGCCAGCTCTGCATGGAAGAGTACCTGCAGCAGCACATCTCCCAGCTCTTCTCGCAGGTGGGGCCAGTCTTTTGCGCGGATGGCATCGATGCACTCGTAGGCTTCCTCGATGAGGTTGGGAATCAGGCTCTCATGCGTCTGCTCTGCATCCCAGGGGCACCCGCCGGGTGCGCGCAGGCGGTGCATGACGGCGATGGCGCGTTCCAGCTGCCGCTGCGGCTCGCGGCAGTTTATCATTTCCTCGTCAGTCATTTTTTGCGCTGGTCACGACGTTCATTTGTGGCCTTGCCGGCCAGGATGGCATCGATGTGTTCGATGAGGCTCCAGGAGACACGGCGGCGCTGGTATTTGCGCCACAGCAGGTCGCGCAGTGTCTGCCAGATTTCCTCAGTGAACTCGGCCGGCTCGGGGATGACGTCATCCTTCTGCGCACGGCCCACCTTGGGGGTGCAGGTCAGCTGCCACCAGCCGCCGAAGTGGCTGGCTTCGTATATGACCTTGTTGCCATCTGCATCTTTATCTTTCCAGGAGAAACTTTCCATTGTGGTGGTGAGTGTGGGGGAAGGGGAGCTTAACGGCGGCCTCTGCGGGGGGTATTGCCGCGCAGCTGGCGGTGGGCGTTGGCTACATCCTCCGTCATGGTGGGGGATA
Organism: Akkermansia sp.; assembly: GCA_017415555.1. Lineage (GTDB taxonomy): Bacteria > Verrucomicrobiota > Verrucomicrobiia > Verrucomicrobiales > Akkermansiaceae > Akkermansia. Next base: position 12,282 of record JAFQGF010000002.1, on the reverse strand, counting down.
TGCCGGCGTCCGCATTGTTGAGGGAGATAATGAGGGGCTTGGCACGGTTGCCGTTGGCATCGTAACGGTAGATGACGCGCTGCACCAATTTGTTGCCCGGGCTGGAGAACATGCGCTCTTCGATGAGGCGTGCCTGGCTGTCGTAACCGTAGGATACTTTATAGATAGGCTGGCGCTTCTCGTTGTAGATAACGCAGGCTACCAACTGGCCATACTTGCCTTCCGTGTAGTCATTGATGGCGGCCAGCCTGCCACTGGCTGTGTAGGTGGCACAACGCATGCCGCGCCAGCCGGCCTGGCGTTTGTAGACGGAACGTGAGCCATCCGGGTGGCGCATCACGCGCACCAGGTCGCGGTCCTCGTTCACCAAGTCCGGGCTCTGTGCCATACTCAGCGGGCAAAGGAGCAGGAGAGCTAAAGCTGTCAGCCACCGAAAGGGGGTCTTGTTCATGTGCTCATTCTACTATCTTGCGTACATGATTGCAAGTGCTAAGTATGGCGTAATCCGCCATTTTTCTTGACACTTGGCTTGCTCGCAGGCACAATGGGGGCATGACAGCCAGGAAGCCTATCAATGTGCGCCGCCCGGAGGTGATGGCGCAGGTGCGCGACAGAGTGCAGCAATATAACAGCGTGCTGGTGGACAGCATTCGAGAGGGCGGGAATGTGCTTTCCCTGTCGGGGCTGGAGGTGCACCTGGCAGATGCTTTTGGTTTCTGCGATGGCGTGAAGCGTGCTATTGAGATTGCTTATGCTGCCTGCCAGATGTTCCGGGGCAAGCGTATATGGCTTATAGGCGAGATTATTCACAACCCGGCGGTAAATGCCGACCTCGATGCCATGGGGCTGCGACATCTGCCCTGGAATCTGAATGACCCCGCCTATGCTGACCTGACGGAGGATGATGTGGTGATTGTGCCGGCCTTTGGGGTGTCTGTGCTGATGCGCAGGATGTTGGACGAGAAAGGCGTGCACCTGGTGGACTCCACCTGCGGCAATGTGATACGGGTGTGGCAGAAGGTCCGCAATTATGCGAAAATGGGCATTACCAGTGTCATTCATGGCAAGGCCAAGCACGAGGAAAGCCAGGCAACGGCTTCCCAGTCCTGCGGGGATGATGGCAAGGGGCAGTTTATCGTGATTTTCAATGAGGCGGATGCCGGGATGCTTTGTGACTACATACAGGGCAAGGGGAACCGCGAGGCCTTTATGCAGCATTTTGCCGGTAGTTGTTCTGCCGGGTTTGACCCCGACCTGCATCTGGTGGAGATGGGTATGGCCAATCAGACGACGATGCTCAAGAGCGAAACAGCGCGCATTCAGTCCATGCTTCGTGCCGCTGTCGTGGCGCGGGACGGGAATGACTCCCGTTTCCATGCCTTCGATACGATTTGCGGTGCTACGCAGGATCGGCAGAATGCGCTCTTCTCCCTTCTGGAGAAGCCGCTGGATGCCATGTTTATCATTGGTGGCTACAATAGTTCCAACACAACACACCTGGCCCACATCGCAGCCCGCAAGCTTCCCACCTTCTTCGTAAAAGAGGCAGGGTGCCTGCTCAGCCTTTCCTCTATCCGCTCTTTTGACTTACAGTCCAAGACGGAGGTGGAGGTGGCGCTGCCGGCTGAGGCAGCGGATTTGAGTCGCCCCTGGCGTATTGGCGTTACAGCCGGTGCTTCCTGTCCGGCTAATGTGATAGAGCAGGTTATTCGCCGTCTTGCAGAGCTGCGCGGTTGCCCGATTGCTTGATTTGCCCGCAGAATCCGCTTCTTCCTTATCCACTGGCTCCGTTCTGCATTTTCCCCTGTATCAAAAAAAGCTCAGAGCTTTGGCTCTGAGCTTTTAAAATATGTTCTGGCGTATCCTTTACGTGGTGAGATCCGCTGGCACGACAACGTAGTCGGGGGACGTGTCACGACCCTTCTTTGTCTCGGGGAAGGGGGTGAAGTTCTTGCCGTAGATCAGCTTGCTGTCATCGGCATCGTCCTCGACGAGGTTGTCTTTAAGATCCGTTACGGAGCCGTCCACGCGTGCCATGAAGGCGTGGCCACGGAATACATTGCTGAAGCCTATCTTGTCGCCGGTGTAGGGGGTGCGGGTGTTGGCTACGCAGGTGAATGCAATCGGGGCGCTGTTCGAGGTGACGGGGCGGCGGCCATTAGCCTCCTCCGGGTTGTCGCTCTCTTTGCGCAGCACATAGGCAAAGGCGTTTTCGCCCTTGGTAAGGCACTGTCCGTTAGCAATCTTGTTGTCGCCTTCCTTGGTGCCGGCGTGCTTGGCGTAGAAGGTCTTCTCCTGGGCGTTACCCTTGTAGAAGAGCTGGCGGAAGTAGTCGTTAGCCTTATCGCCCTTCAGTTCGCCGAAGTTGAATTCCTGATTATTTTCGTCCTCCAGCAGGGCGTCAGCCGTGGCATCGCAGGGGTAGGAACCATTGTCCTGGCTGAAAGCGAGGAGCATCTTCTGCACCTGACCGAGGTTCTGGCTGGCCTGCTGACGGTCACCGTCCTGCAAGTGATCCATGATGGGACCATAGCCCACGGCTGCCAGAGAGGCAAGAATGGCGATAACCACCATAAGCTCAATCAGGGTGAAACCTTTCTTTGCTTTTTTGAGTTGAATTTTCATGCTATATGCGGTTGTGTTGACTCCTTATGTATACCACGAAAGGCGGGGCCTTGCAAGCGGTAAATGTGAAATTCACAAAAAAAACGGGTATTATGCCTGATTGAGGTACGCTGTGATGCCCGCTTCATACAGTTCCGGCTCCAGCAGGAAGGAGTCGTGGCCTTTCTCGGAGCGGATGCTTTTGTACTCTGCCTTCACGCCGTTTTTGAGCAGTCGGCGGTGGAAAAGCGAAATGTCCCGGGAGGAGAAGCAACAATCCGTATTGATGGAGAAGAGGATAAAGGGGATGCCGTACTCGGCGAAACGCTGGAAGCATTCATCCGTACTGCGACCGGTCAGCGCCTCCAGATCAAACGCAGTCCACATATTGATGATACGTATGTAGGCGTTGGCATCGAAGCGTTTGGCAAATTTGGTGCCCTGGTGCAGCATGTAGCTTTCTGTGCTGCGTGCCGGGGTGTACCAGGTGAGCAGCCCTTTGCGATCCGGGGAGCAACCTTTGCGGGCACGTTTCTCCAAACCGCGCTGGTAGATGAAGTGTTTGTGGCAGATGATGCGTGCCAGAGCCACGCCGCGCAGGGGCGGGTCGCTCAGCGGGTAGCGGCCTTCGCGGTATTTCTCATCCATCTCGATAGCGCAGAACTGCTCGAAGCTGCTCAGCTTATGTTCAATGGCCGGCTTGTAGTTTGCCCCGATGATGATGATACTGCGCACGCGCTCCGGGTACAGGTTGGCAAAAGCCAGGGAGAGCATGCCGCCGATGCTGGGGCCTACCAGCGCAAAACGGTCGATGCCGAAGTGGTCAAACAATTTAATCTGGGCCCGTGCCTGATCATTGGCATTCACCATGGGGAAGCGGCTGCCCCAGGGCTCGCCGTCCGGTGCAATACTCGCCGGGCCGCTGGAGCCATAGCAGCTGCCGAGGAAATTGATGCAGACAATGAAGTATTTATCCGTGTCCAGCGGTTTGCCGGGGCCAATCATACGGTCCCACCAGCCTTCGTGGTATTCCGGCTGCCAGAAGCTGCCGGCCTCGGGCACATCATCGTTAAATCCATGGGCGTGGTGGCTGCCGGTCAGCGCGTGGAAGAGCAGGATGGCATTGTTCTTGTCCGGAGCCAGTGTGCCATACGTCTCGTAGGCAAGCTGCATGTCCGGCAGGGTTTCTCCGCTGTCGAAGGTAAAGCTGCCGATGGGGAAAATCTGGGTGCGAACGGTGTTTTCCATATGTTTCGAGGTGGGGCTATAGACGAAAAAAGGACCGGGGTCTGCACACACCGGTCTCCTTTTTCAACATGCGGTTTCGCCGCAGGGCGGGTTACTTAACACCCTTCTTGCTCAGGCGCGTGCCGGCAGTCGTGCCCTGACGAGCCTTGAACTTGGGGTTGCTCTTGCAGATGACGTAGAGCGTACCCTTGCGCTTCACGATCTGGCAATCAGCGTGGCGGCGCTTCATGGAGGCGAGTGAGGAAAGAACTTTCATGATTCTCTGGTTTGTTTGTGTGTTAATAAGATTTTCGACCGCGAAGCATTTGCGTCGGGACGCGCATTATACTCTTTTGTGACCGTTTGTAAAGACAAATTTCACTTTTGCCTTCATTTTTTATGTCTGCTGTTGGAAATCGGGGGAAATGCTCCCTGCTTTTGTGGGGGGCGCAGCCTGTTTTGCGGGATGCGGGGGAAGCGCGCCATTACATGCGTGTCAATTCCTGCAGGAACGTCTGCAAGTCGGGGGCAACATTACCGCCGTAGTGGAACATGCTGCCAAGCATGGCTGCCATAGTCAGATTTTCGGCATTGCCTTCATAAAGAATGCTTCTGTTGCTCCAGAGGGAAAACACGTTCGTCCGGCCGTTTGCGTAGGATAAGGAGATGAGCACATCCTCATTGTTGAGGCCTGGCCCTTCGTGCAGGAAGAGGGTGGGTGTGGTGCGCTGCAGCTGGTCGCTCAATAGTTCCAGCTGCTCGCCGGTCAGAGAAATAGTCCGGCGTTGCTGTTGTGTGTCCCAATATGTTACCTCAGCTCCGGAAGGGGTGCCTATGGCGTTATCTAAGCATAGAAAGCAGCGTCCCTATTCATTTTATTCTGCCTTTTTGCTTGCTTAATCCGTTAAAAACGGGTATATTGTGTGAGGTCAGCATCATTAATGCTGGATGCGTTTAAACTTACAGGAGTATTCATCCTTAACTTTTTGACTGGAAGCTAAGTTCGGAGATTTCTCCGCAGCGTCGGGGCAGAAACTTGGCCACGCCGAATGGAATGAGGCCTTCGTTAATCTTGCCGTCGACTGTCAGATAATTGCCTGTGCTCTCCTGCTTGAAGTGTGCTTCGATGTATACGTTCATGGGCTTCGTGTTGGTTAGTTGTTGAGGAGTGCCAGCAAGGCATCCTTGTTGGCAAGATGTTCGGAGAGCCCGGTGCGCTCTTCTTTGGAAAGATGGATGGCGATATTGTCAGCGTGACTGCCAGGGGGTGCCAAGCATATATCTACCCAGCAGAAAGACGAACAGCAGGATGGCATGTGGCAGATAGTGCAGCATGTTGAATCCATATTCTCCCGGGTTTTGGTGCAGTATGGCACAGAGCCCGGCAAACGACAGCATGATGACTGCGTAGCGGATGGCTTGCTGTTTGCCCGGGCGCAGCCACAGCAGCGCAGCAAATGCTCCCAAAAGCGAAAATTCCAGATTGATGATATCAAGGGTGTCCAAGTTCATAGTCTGTCGGATAGTGTGTTGCCGGTTGTGCTTTCTCTGCATGCAGAGTACCATGTGCGCCCCTCAGTTCCAAATCGAAACTATAGTTTGAAATTTTATGATTTACCTATTGCCTCAAAATAAAATCGAATCCAACGAGCCGTTCAGAAATAGACGAGAAAGCTATACAAATCTTGACAAAGGCGCATTATTGTGCATAATTCTTGATAGGAATGGCTACGGCAGAACAGATTATGTCTCTTATACGGTCTCACACTCGTGATGACCGGGAGCACTTCTATACTGTTGCTCTCCAAATTGCTTCTTGTGAAGCACGTAAGGGGCATAAGACTTTTGCTGACGATATTAGAAAAGCCTTTAAATCCGATACTCCGACAGCAAAATCCAAGCAGGTAACGATTCCTGATGATATGAAGGATGTTCTTGCGCTGTGTGCCCCAGATGCCTTTCGTAATCAACTTGTATTAGGGGATGTCAATAAAAAACGGGTCGAGCGAATTATGCACGAGTATGTGCAGCAAGAAGTTCTCAGGCAGCATGGCTTGAGTAATCGTCGCAAGATTTTGCTGGCTGGTCCCCCAGGAACAGGAAAAACGATGACAGCTGGTGTTCTGGCAAACACGCTTCGTTTGCCTATGGTTGCTGTGCGTCTTGACATGATTCTTTCCCGCTACATGGGGGAAAGTAGCGCGAAGCTTCATCAAGTGTTTGAGTATATTGCCAATAATAGAGCTCTCTACTTGTTTGACGAGTTTGATACTCTGGGGGGAGAACGTGGAGGAAATGATATAGGCGAGATGCGCAGAGTCCTCAATACATTGCTGCTGTGTATTGAGCAAGATAAGTCCGAGAGCCTTTTAGTTGCTGCAACAAATAAGCCCAATATGTTGGATCGGGCAATTTTCCGCCGCTTTGATGATTGTATTGAGTATACCATGCCTGATAAGGATGGCATCTCTCAAATCATTCGAAATTCCTTGTCGACATTCTTAACTGAGGACATAGCTGTGGATTCTGTCGCAAGAAGCTATGAAAAAATGAGTTGCGCCGATGTAGTGAGTGCTTGCCATGATGCTGTTAAGATTGCGCTTTTGGAAGGAAAAAAACAAGTAACTCAGCTTATTCTGGAGCAGTCATTTGCAGAGCGTTCGGCGGCGATAAAACTCCAAGAGTAAATTATGTTTGAGAAGTTACCCTTACTCATAGTCGCCCAAGCAGGCGAACATATGTCATTTTCTCCTCCAAGCCAAGGTGGCGCTAAGGTGGTTTCGTATTCGTATGGGGATAGAGTAGAACACGCGAACAAGATATTGCAGCAGTTTGATGAGATTTTCGCAGAAAACACCCGAGAGAAGGTTAACAGAATAACGCTTAAGACTCAAGATGGCAAGGACTTTCCTGTAGACCGATTGAACAAGAGTCAAATGGAACTCTTGGACTGGAGGGAGGTAGAAGATGGTTATGCCGCAACGGTTCTTCTTCGTGAAAAGGCTGCTGAGGAATTAAGGAAGAAAATTACCGATTTTCGAGATATCAATACTAAGGAAACGAATAAACCCAAGAATGAAGATTTTGTGGGTCGAATCGGGGCGTTTCAACGCACTATACCAGATTGGTATTGGAAAGATTCGGTAGTCACATTGCCGGAAGATGAGGAAATTTGGATTGAAATCTGGCTTACTAGAAAGAAAGACGAAAAGGCTGCTAATGATTTCATAGAGCTTTGCAAATCAAACGGAATTATCTACGGCAAGGCGCCTTTATGTTTTCCTGAGTATTTAGTCTACATCATACATGCTAATAGGTCAAAGTTAGCCGTATTAACAGCCAATCTTGACTCTGTTAAACAATGTCGAGCATGCCGTGAGTTAACTTCTCTGGTAACATCTGCGTCACCAGCAGAACAGGCACTATGGTCACGAGATTTAATTGAGCGTCTGCAAATACCTGGTGATGACGCTCCACGAGTTTGTATTTTAGATACTGGCTGCACCCGACATCCGATTCTTTCCCCTCTGATACAAGATGGGGTGCTGCTATGCGCTGATGATAAGAAGAGTGGCGTTGATGAAGATGGACACGGCACGTCAATGGCAGGTATTGCGGCCTATGGAAATCTTAATCATGAGATGATGAACGCCATCGGTGCGGTACAACCTCATCCCATTGAATCCTGCCGTATATTTGGATTAGCTAACAACGATAGATTGCATGGAGAAGTAACTTTGCGTGCAGTTAGCTTGGTTGAGATTACGAGTCCGGAAGCACCTCGTGTATTTTGCATGGCCATAACGTCACAGCACCAAACGAAAGTATTAGGTAATCCGACTTCGTGGTCTGCGGCACTAGACTCATCTGCGTCTATGTATGGGGAGGAAAGTAATGACGGTCGGTTATTCATCATTGCTGCTGGTAATTGGATAAATCATTTATGTACTCCTAGCGACATAGCTGCGACGGTTCAGAATCCGGCACAGGCGTGGAATGTTCTCTCTATCGGAGCTGTAACTCATTTGACTGAATACAACGATTCAAGTGTTCCGGCTAATGCAAAATTGTTCGCAAAGGATGGAGAGCTTTCACCTTGGTCAAGTAATTCTTCCCAATGGAAAGAATCTGCGCCCATAAAGCCCGACTTCCTTTGCGAGGGCGGAAACATTGTGGTGGTTGGCGGAGTGGAAGATAAACCCGATGATTTGTGTTTGCTTTCTCCCTACAAAGAGGAGTTTCGTTTGCAATACATACCGTTTGAGGGTACAAGTTTAGCATCTGGATTAGCGACACACATGGCAGCATGCATAATGCGTGAATATCCATCACTTCGTCCCGAAACAGTCCGAGCACTACTGGTTCATTCTGCGGAATGGACAGACGAAATGAAGCTCAAATATTTACCGGCAAAGCCTTCAGCATCTTCCTATATGGCTTTGGCTAGAATGTGTGGGCATGGCGAGGCTAGTTTATCCCGCGCTCTGTCCTGCATGTCAAACAGTCTCACTCTCGTTCATGAAGGTGAACTAAAACCATACGGCATGAAAGATGGCAAAAGCGTGACCTACAACGAGATGGTGTATCATGATTTACCATGGCCTAAGGCTGCACTTGAAGCATTGGGTGATGCCTCTGTAGAACTCAAGGTGACGCTCTCATATTTTGTTGAACCCAATCCCTCTGCGATTGAGGGGCTTGAGAGTTCATATAGTTATCCCTCCTACAGCTTATGCTTCAGTGTTCGCAAAAGCGTTGATACGCGAGAGATGCATCTTAAGAAAATCAACAAGGCCATAAGGGACGCAGATGATACCATCAACAACCGGAATCAATATGACGGCTGGCAACTTGGGCGAAATGCCTTTGTGGGCTCTGTGCATTCCGATATATGGGAGGGAAGTGCTACTGAATTGGCAGCAATGGGTGGGATTGCCATCATTCCGGAAGCCGGCTGGTGGAAGACAAAAAAGTCGAGCAATCGATTCAACGATAAGGCTCGATATTCTTTAATTGTTTCCATTCGTACAAAGGAAATTCATAGTGAAATTAACTTGTACGCAGAAGTTGAAAATAAGATTAAGAATGAGATTCAAACAGAGGTGCCGATAACATCCTGAAACTAAATCTATCCTCTATAGCTGCTGAATTGACTTTTTCCCAGCTCCCTGTAGTTAGTTATAAATATCTGGAAAAAGCTCGAACTCGACTCTGCGCTTTTTTGAAGGATTACGCTATGAGATGCTGTCATTCATCTCTTAGCTCATCATTTCTTATATTTGTCTAGGTATTTCACCTAGTCTCTGCTGTTGTTCGTGATTGAAACAAGATAGATGTAAAGTGTTGAAAATGAGTGGCTCTTCTGCAATAATTTTGGAATGAGCCCCGCAAGGAAGAAAAGGAACCGAAGAAAACTCATAAGAAAGAACAGAAAAAGATTGAGCATGGAGGAGAAATCTCCTACCATGCTCAGTGTTGTGTTCTTAAAGTACTTGAAGATTACAGGAGTGGGCACGGATAGTCAAGGAAAATTTGCTTATGCCGTGTGTGAGGTGAAATGAAAATTTAAATTCCACAAAAATTGGGCTTGACCCCGTAAGCCGTTAAATATAGGGCGATAAACTAAAAAAGCCTGCTTTCCGAATTGTGTCGGAAAGCAGGCTCTGTGAATACCCATTCGCATTGCGTCGATTTTGGAATAAAACTGTTACATTTTGGCAAGCTTGCTGACCACCGGTGGGTGACAAATCTCGTAGTTACCCACAAAATGTGTAAAAATGGGTAACATAAAAATTGGGCTTGTCCCAGATCCAGACACAAAAAAAAGGAGCGGTGGGGTTCGAACCCACGACCAAAGGATTATGAGTCCTCTGCTCTAACCGCTGAGCTACAGCCCCGCGCAGGGAGTAAGGGATGGCAGAGGGGATTGCAAGGAGAAAATGAGGGTGTTTGCATCATGCAGGGATGTTTTGGACGGACTTGCCTGTAAAGCGGAGAAACTGAGGGGCGGAAAAAACGCATCGTTCGGCCCGGATTCTTTCTTCCGAAACGCAGCGTGAAATAAGCTGTTGTTCTCAGTCCGGCGATGCGATGTATCCGTTCATCAATTGTACGCATACGAGCCGTCCGGGAGGGTGAATGCCTCTGCAATATCGTTTGCTACAATGCGAGCCGTTACTTCATATCGCTGATAGCTTGCGTTGATGAGTCTGTACGTTCCTCTGCCGCCTTCGTATGTTGTTTCGTAATTTGTTCTGTGGCCGAGTTCGTTCATGAGCCATGCCAGTGCTTCTGCCGGGATGGATTTGTTACACTTTCTTAATTCCGAGGCAATGGCGGCAACGGCTTGATATTTAGTGGCCGCTCCGACCCGGCAGTATGAAAAAGTCTCTGCCACCCAAGCTGAATCCCTGACATGAGGTTCCCAATGGCGTATACTCGTGAGCTTCTGCAAAAGCCCGGCAGCGTCCATCAGTTCCTTGATGGCGGCGACATATCCGGCGGCTTTCAGTGCGGAGAATTTTTGGTTCACAGGGTGGGGGATATTGATTATCAGTTTTTCATCGGATGTTTTCCATGCTCTGACGGTGCTGTCCGATTTATTGCCGAGAGGTAGAGCTTCTCTGTCTTTTGTGCTGAGGAGGTATTTGTCGCAGTCCGCTTTTCCGCAGGTAATCAGCGTCATGTCCGGCCGGAGACTCTCCCGCAGCATCGTAAAAGAGTTCAGGTGTTTGTCTGCCGCAGCCAATGCGGCGGAATGTGCAGCCGGATTCAGCACCGTCCTGTCTAATCCGCTGGAGGAAGCGGTTTCCACCGCATGGACATTGCCCCATGCGAAACTGCTCAGAACCGATAGTGCCGGATTGGAGCGCTTTTTCAACGCATTCCAGTTGTTGATGCCGTATAAATCCGCGAGCAGGTACATGACAAAGCCCCAGTACTTATACCGGGTCATCGGCCCCTGAGTCCAGCTTACGTAATCGCATTGCTGAAAGGCAGACATATCCCATACTTTTTCTAAATTCCCCGATTCTGCATCATGGAGGAAGTCGTTCAGCCAGCCTATCCAGCCATAGGTTTCCTTGCCCACGAAGGCCATTTTGACGGCGGCTGATTCATATCCCGTACCGTATTGCGGCAGAAATACATACGGAATCCCTTTGTATGCCTCCGTAGATAAGGCGTTTCCCTGCAACTCCGTTGCAAACGCGCGGAGCTTTTCCGTATAGGTAGTCATGTATTCATTCATGGTATCAGCAGGCATTGTAGAACAATTTCGGGACAAAACAAGTCAATTCTTTTTCGTTCATAATTATATTCCCTTTTTGTTCATATCATCGGCTACGTATAGACCAGCTTTGGCCTTTATTTACGGAGCGGTACAAACCTTTACTGGTTTCTGCGAGCAACTCATCGCCTCTATCCATTAAATCGCGGAATTCAAACAACTGCCGATCCCAATGTGGCAGCCAAGTGCGACCGCCGTTTATCGAGCGTTCAAGACGATGCGAATCTTTAGATGCAATGCGGATAATCATATCTCCGAGGTCAATCATTTTAGGCATGGTTATTATGTGGGTTATGATTAAAAGTAAAAATCAGTGAGAGGCAAGCCACTCAGAAAGAATGGTCACACATTCCGGGTTTTCTCCTTCATTTGCAATATCAAGCGGTGTGTCACCATGACAGGTCTTAATATCCGGAGAAGCACCACCCTTCAATAAACTTCTGACATTGTCATGCCACTCCAATTTAGCAGCTATATGCAAAGGCGTTTCGCCTTTATGATTAACCACATTGGGAGCAGCTCCGGCTTTGAGTAGCAAATCAATCAAGCCTGGGGTATTGCTTTCAGCAGCATAGTGTAAAGGAGTGTCACCATGGCAGGTCTTAATATCTGGAGAAGCACCACCCTTCAATAAATTTCTGACATTGTCATACCACTCCAATTTAGCAGCTGTATGCAAAGGCGTTTCGCCGTAACGATCAGCAGCATTGGCATCAGCTCCGGCTTTGAGCAGCAAATCAACCAAGCCCGGGGTATCGCTTCCGGCAGCGTAGTGTAAAGGCGTTTCCCTCATGCGATTTCGGACATTTACCTCAGCTCCGGCAGAAAGGAGAGCTTCCGCCATGGAACAGTTTCTGTGAACATGCACTGCTTTATACAACGGTGTTTCCCCTTCATTGTTCTGAGCATAGACAGAAGCTCCGTATTCTGTCAGGAAAAGCGCCATTTTCTTCAGGTTATCCTGAGTGGCAACTACATGCAGCGGGGTGTCACCATCGCAATCCTTGGCGTTGATGTCAGCGCCGTGTTTCAGCAATGCCATACAGACACTCTCCGCTTTGCTTGTAACCGCTTTGTGCAACGGGGTTTCCCCTTTTTCATCTCTACACTCGGTGTTTGCGCCGGCAGTCAGTAAAAGCTCGCATATTTCGGCATACCCCCAT
>JAFQGF010000009.1 GCA_017415555.1 Akkermansia sp. | reverse complement strand
GGGCCTGCTCTGCTTCACCCTGGGCACCCCACTGATAGCCCGGCTCCTCTGCTGCCTGCGCCCCGCGAGGTGGTGCTATGCGGATTTCCATGCGGCCTGCGCCCTGCGCGTGTCGCTGGGCAGCGGCGGTTTCAGCATCGGACTGCTGCTGCTGCATGTGTTCCTGGTGCTGCTCTTCATCGTTGGCGGCAACTGAGAAACAACGCCGCCCCCTGCTTTCCCCTCCCCCGACCGGGGCAATAAAAAAGGCCGCATGCTTCGAAAGCTGCGGCACTTGCAACAACGGAGAGCCCCCCGTCGGGGGACTCTTCGCCCGGAATCAGTTAAGACGGAAGGTAATACGAGCCTTGGAGGTATCGTAGGGAGACACCTCAATCTTGACGCGGTCACCCACCACCAGGCGAATGAAACGCTTACGCATCTTGCCGGAAATGTGAGCCAAGAACTCATGACCGCTGGGCACCTTCACGCGGAACATCGTACCGGCGAGCACGGCAGACACCACACCCTCCAGCTCGATTTCCCCCTCACCATCATCCTCCACAGCTTTCTTCTGCTTAACGGGTGCGGAATTGGTGGGTCGGGCACCGCCACGGGCATTGTTGCCACCGCGGGGAGCATTTGTATTGCGCTGCTGCGGTCTGGAACCGCCGCGATTATTGGGGGGATTTGCCATTATGATTTAATTGGGTTAACATGCACCACACGAACTCCCGCGCGGTGCGCGGGTAGTTTATAGCGCATTCGCTCACTTTGCAAGCGTTTTTTACTGAATTTGAGGAAAAAATTGAAAAAAAATGCCTGAAATCAGAAAAAGCGATTGACAAAAAGGTATAAAAAGTGTAGAGTAGCCGCCCCGAACTAAGAGGTTCGCAGGCGAAAGCCTAAACAGGAAAATAAGAAATCATCATGAAAACCTTCTCTGCCAAAGCCCAGGATATTGAGCGCAAGTGGTATGTGATCGACGCCGCCGACAAGGTGCTCGGTCAGCTCGCTGTAGAGGCAGCAAATCTGCTGCGCGGTAAGAACAAGACCATCTTCACCCCCCACGTCGACTGCGGTGACTACGTCATCGTTGTGAATGCCGACAAGGTGGTTCTGACCGGCAACAAAGAGCGTGCCAAGATTTACACCCGCTACACCGGCTATGTTGGCAATCAGGTTGTAACAACTCCCGCCAAGCTGCGCAAGACACACCCCGAGCAGATTGTGGAGCACGCCATTCTCGGCATGGTTCCCCACACCCGTCAGGGTCGCGTTCAGGCCGTACGTCTTAAGGTGTATGCCGGTGCCGAGCACCCCCACGCCGCCCAGACTCCCACTGCTGTTACAATCGCCTAACCCAGTTTCCTAAATCATGAGCTCTACAACTCCGTTCAACGCTACCGGCCGCCGCAAGGAGGCTATCGCGCACGCCTGGCTCACCCCCGTCGAGGAAGGCAAGTCCGGCAAGATTACCATCAACCGTCGCGGTTTCGAGGAGTACCTCCCCACCGACACCCTGCAGAACGTTGTGCTGCAGCCCTTCTACGCCACCAACACCATTAAGAAGTACGATGTCCGCATCGTGTCCAAGGGTGGTGGCATCCACGGTCAGACCGGTGCCATGAGCCTGGCTATCGCCCGCTCCCTCGTGATGATTAACGAGGAGTACCGCGCTCAGCTTCGCGAGCAGGGTCTGCTTACCCGTGACTCCCGCATGAAGGAGCGCAAGAAGGCCGGTCGTCCCGGTGCCCGCAAGCGCTTCCAGTTCAGCAAGCGCTGATGCGGCCCCTGGCTTTCAGCCATACAATTCCCTCTTTTTTCAGAGAACACCACGCAACCCCGGTTGCGTGGTGTTTTTGCCATAGACGAGAGCGTGGATACGAGCTTTCGGGATTACATGATTTGGGCTTGACATCGCGCCTGTGCATGGTAGTATGGGCGTACTTATGACGGAAGAAGCGCTTCTTAAAATATTGGAAACGGACGCCCGCCTGAGCGACCAGCAGATTGCCGACCGCCTGGGCGTGAGCGTTGCTGAAGTAGCTGCGGAGCGAGCCACCCTGGAAAAAGAGGGGCGCATCGTAGGCTACCAGACTATTGTGAACGATGACCAGGTGGGCGTGAGCGCGTTCATCGAGGTAAAATGCACACCGGAACGCGGGGGCGGCTTTGACCGCCTGGCTGAGCGGATTTCCCGCTACAATGAAGTACGCAGCTGCTACCTGATGAGCGGTGGGTTTGACCTGCTGGTACAGGTGGATGCCGCGGATTTGCTCTCCGTAGCCCGCTTTGTGAGCGAGAAGCTTGCGAGTCTACCCGGCGTGCTCTCCACCGCCACGCACTTCCGCCTGAAAACCTACAAACTCAACGGCCTGCATTTTACCGAAGAGCTCAGCCACCAGCGTATCAGCGTAGCTCCCTGAAATCCCCTCTCACCTCTTCTCTCTGTACATCATGGACTGGAAACGTACACTTTCTAAACAAGTCGTGGATTTGCCCCGCTCTGGCATCCGCGAGTTCTTCGACCTCGTAACCGGCAGCAAGGATATCATTTCTCTGGGCGTAGGCGAGCCGGATTTCGTAACCCCCTGGAACATTCGGGAAGCAGCCATCACCTCGCTGGAAAAAGGCCACACCACCTACACCAGCAATTATGGACTGGAGAGCCTCCGCCGGGCTATTGCCCGCTACGTGGAGGGATTTTTCCATGTGTCCTACAACCCGCTCTGCGAAATTCTGCCCACCGTGGGTGTAAGCGAGGCCATTGACCTTGCCCTGCGCTGCCTCATCAACCCCGGGGATGAAGTGCTTTACCACGAGCCCTGCTATGTAAGCTATGCGCCCTCGGTTCTGCTGGCCTACGGCACTCCCAAAGCCGTTGAAACCAGCATTGACGACCTCTTTGCGCTCAATCCGGCCAAGCTGGAGGAGGCTATTACCCCGCGCACCAAGGTACTGATGCTCAACTTCCCTACCAACCCGACAGGGTCCATTGCCCCGCGCAAAACGCTGGAAGAAATTGCACGCATCTGCATTAAGCACGATTTGTTTGTCCTGACGGATGAAATCTACTCCGAGCTGCGCTACGATGACGAAGAGCACACCAGCATTGCCGCGCTGCCGGGGATGAAGGAGCGCACGCTGCTGCTGCACGGGTTCTCCAAGGCCTTTGCCATGACCGGTTTCCGCCTGGGCTATGCATGCGGACCTTCCGAACTCATCGAGCAGATGATGAAAATTCACTCCTACACGATGATTTGCCCCACCATCACCAGCCAGGAAGCCGGTATAGAAGCTCTGCAGAATGGCACAGCTGCCATGCAGGAAATGCGCGACAGCTACCACCGCCGCCGCGACTACATCGTGAAGCGTTTCAACAACATGGGTATGGACTGCCACCTGCCCGGCGGCGCCTTCTACACCTTCCCCAGCATCAAACGCTTCGGCCTGTCCTCCAAAGAATTCGCCATGCGCCTGCTGCAGGAGCAGAAGGTGGCCGGCGTGCCCGGCACGGCTTTCGGCACCTGCGGCGAGGGCTATCTGCGCTGCTGCTACGCAACGGCCTTTGAACTGCTGGAAACAGCTTGCGACAAGATGGAGCGCTTCTGCGCATCACTAAAGTGATGCGCAAAGTACGAAGGACGAATTCCGAAGGACGAATTTAAAAGCTCGGCGGGCTGCGCCCGCAGGTTAAGGTAGCATGAGCACCGACAACACCAGCAACGGAGCAAAGTTCCGCCGAGACATGTCCTTACGCACAAAAACATTCGCACTGCGGGTGTTTAAGCTTTGCAGCAACCTGCCGAACACGCAGGAAGCTCGGCACATTCGCGACCAGCTTTTTCGTTGCGCTACATCGGTTGCCGCTAATTATCGCGCGGCTCACCGAGCAAAATCTGACCGCGATTACCTCAACAAGCTCAAGGTGTGCGAGGAAGAGTGCGATGAAGCATGGTTCTGGATGGATTTCCTTGTTGCATGCGAACTCATGGAAGCACACCTTGTCGAATCTCTCATGAAGGAGGCGAACGAACTCACCGCCATCATCACGGCCTGCTGTATCACCAAGCGCCGGAACATTAGTAGCAACATAGACGCAAGACATTAACAATCGCCATAAAGCCAACGCTTCGCCACCTCACTGCGAGCGAAGCGAGCCTAACTTCAAAATTCGTCCTTCGGAATTCGTCCTTCGTACCTCCATGCAAACTGACTCTTCCCTCTATCGCTCCTGCGTCTATCCGCTGGCGATATTCATGGCTTTCAGCATTCTGCTGGGAGTAGGCGGTGAGTGGATTGAGTGGAAGCACCCGGAGGCGGCGTGGTGGCAACAGGCTCCGGAAATGCTGGTGTACCCCCTGCAGACGCTGGTCTGCGGCTGGTGGCTGTGGCATGTGAGGCGCGAAATCGAGTGGGACTGGAATGCACGGGCCTGCGGATGGGGGGTACTGTTCGGTCTTGTTGGCATCGGCCTGTGGCTGGTTCCCTACTTTGCCGGGTGGATTCCCAACACCGGGGGCTTTGAACCGGAACGGATTTTCGGCGCAGGGACAGCCGCCACATACGCAGAATACAGCATGCGCTTTGCACGGGCAGTGATTGTGGTGCCACTGGCGGAGGAACTCTTCTGGCGAGGTTTCCTGATGCGCTGGTGCGTCAACCGGGATTTTCCGCAGAGCGTAGCGGCCGGCACGCCGAGCCGCCTGGGCTATGTGGTGACGACTGCGGCCTTCATGTTCATTCACAACCCGGTGGATTATGCCGGAGCCTTCTGCTACGGGAGCCTGGCCTACCTGCTGGTAGTGAAGACAAAACGCATCACACCCGCCATCATTATGCACGCTGTGGCCAATGCCATCATGGGTACATGTGCCGTGGGCTTCGACATGCCGCAACTGTGGTAATTCCGTAAAAACTCTCTCTGCAAACACAAACATATCATACCATGAACATAGATTACCTCCAGGTCGGGCTGGCGCTCTGCGTCGGCGTCTCTCTCTCCGCGGCGTGCGGGTTCCGCATCTTTGTCCCCCTGCTGGCCATGGCACTCGGTGTTCGCCTGGGTGGACTGGAAATCGATGAAAACCTGGCCTGGGTAGGCAGCGATGCTGCCATCGCGTGCCTGGGAGCAGCCACCCTGGTAGAGGTGCTGGCCTATTACATACCTGTGGTAGATAATTTTCTGGACAGCATAGCCGGGCCGGCGGCACTGGTAGCAGGTGCTCTGGTGACAGGCGGCATGCTGGGCAGCCTGCCGGACTGGCTGCAGTGGAGCACCGGCATCGTGGCCGGCGCGGGGGTAGCCGGCACGGTGCAGCTGGGCACCACCGCCGTGCGTGCGGCCAGCACCACAACCTCTGCCGGCGTGGGAAACCCTGTGGTAAGTACGGCAGAAAACATCATGTCCACCATAGGTTCCTTCCTGGCTATTGTTGCCCCCTTCCTGGCCGTGGCCGGTGCCATTGTCCTGCTGTTTCTGTGCATTATCTCCCTGCGTAAAATCATACGCCTTATCGCCCACAAACGCGAAAAAGCCGCTGCAGCCACCGCTGCAACCTGACCCCTAACTCACACCACGACACCACATGCAAGCTTTCATTCTCGGTGCCGGCCTGGGCACCCGCCTGGCTCCGCTCTCTCACATCCTCCCCAAACCGCTGCTGCCGGTTTTCGATAAACCCCTTATACAGCATACGATGGACCGCTTCATCGCAGCCGGTGTGACGGAGTTCATCATCAATACTTCTTATCTGGACTTCACCTGGGACAAGGCATTTCCCTGCCCCGACCCGCAGTACCGGGGCTGCCCGGTCACCCTCAGCCACGAAAATGAGCCTCTGGATTCCGGCGGCGGTGTCAAAAAAATTCTTCCTTTGTGGAAAGAGGGGCCTCTCATCATCCACAACGGCGATATCCTGACGGATATCCCGCTGAGCGACCTCCTGGCGGAACACCACCGCAGCGGAAACCTCATCACCATGGCGTTGCGCAGCGTGGACGGCAAGCGCAACGTCGGGTTCGATGAGGAGAGCGGCCGCATTACCGACATGCGCCACGCTCTCGGCATCAGCCCCGGCACACATCAGTTTGCCGGCACCTACATCATGGACCCCTGCGTGGCCGATATGTTCCCGGAAGAGGAAAAGTTCTCCATCTTCCCCATATGGCTTGAACTGGTGAAGCAGGGCAAAGCCGGCGGCATGGTATTCGATTGGGCCAACTGGTTCGAAATGGGAACCCCCGCTGACTACCTGCGCGCCATTCTCGACATGCCCAACAGCAAGCGAATTCACCCCACAGCCACAATCTCCGCCCTGGCCGATATCAGCGAGGATTGCATGGTCGGGCAGGATGCCGTCATCCCCGCCGGCTGCGAGCTCACAGACTGCATTGTCTGGCCTCGTACCCATGTGGCGCCCGGTTCGTACAACCGCGCCATCATCACCCCGCGCATCACCGTCCAAATCTGAACAAGCACCGGAAATACTCCGTTTTTTGGCTTAAAAGAACGCTTTTCTAGAGCTCGCTCTAGCTTTTTCCAAAAAAATAGCGTTCGGGGCACGGAATTTGCTTTTCATGGGGCGGGAAGCGTGGTAGAATGTGGCAACGTGAAATGGCTGCGTGTGCCGGGCTGCAGGCAGGCACATGGGCAGAGCGAAACACAACCTCCACGCAAAGATAGATATGGCTATAGATCCCAAATTACTGGAAGACCTTGAGGCCCGCAGACGCAAAGTGAAGTACGCTGCGACGCAGGAGAAATATGACGCCCGCCATGCGAAGGGTGACTGGACGGCGCGCGAGCGCATGGCATGTCTGTTTGACACAGGTTCCTTTACGGAAATCGGCATGCACACCAAGCACCATTGCAGCAACTTCGGCATGCTGAACAAAGAGATAGCCGGGGATGGCATTGTAACCGGCTTTGGCCTGGTGGACGGGCGCCCGGTGGCTGCTGCGGCGGCAGACTTCCTGGCACAGGGAGGCTCGCTCGGGTACATGCATGCGCAGAAGATTTGTGATGCCCAGCAGTATGCCATGAAGGGCGGCATGCCCATCATCCAGATTAACGACTCCGGCGGTGCCCGCCTGCAAGAGGGTGTGGAATCTCTGACCGGCTTTGCCAACGTGTTCTACAACAACGTGGCTGCCAGTGGTGTAGTACCGCAGATTTCCCTGATTCTCGGGCCCTGCGCCGGCGGTGCAGCCTACTCCCCGGCTCTGACGGACTTCATCATCATCCGCCGCGGCGGTGCAGCAGGCATGTACATCACAGGCCCCAAAGTCATCGAGCAGGTAACCTATGAGAAGTGCACCATGGAAGAAATCGGCGGTGCGGATGTGCACGCCAGCGTGAGCGGCAACGCCCACTTTGTGGCCAATACGGACGAGGAGGCCATCTCCATTGCCAAAAAGTTGCTTACCTACCTGCCCTCCAACAACACGCAGGAGCCGCCGCACGACCTGAGCTGCCCGCTCAACATTGCGGACGACGAGGGCATGAATGACATCATCCCCGAGAGCAACAACACCCCGCTGGACGTCAAGAAAGTCATCTCACGCCTGGTGGACGAAGGCAGCTTCATGGAGGTGCACGCCCAGTTTGCCGGCAACGTCGTGGTGGGCTTCGGCCGCATTTGCGGTGTGGTGGTGGGCATCATCGCCAACCAGCCTGCCGTGAAAGCCGGCTGCCTGGACATCGATGCTTCCGACAAGGCGGCACGCTTCATCCGCTGCTGCGATTCCTTCAACATACCACTGGTAAACCTGGTGGACGTGCCTGGCTTCCTGCCCGGCAAGCAACAGGAGCGCGGCGGCATTATCCGCCATGGTGCCAAGATGATTTTTGCCTATTCCTCTGCCACCGTGCCCAAAGTGACCATGATTCTTCGCAAAGCCTACGGTGGTGCCTACATCGCCATGTGCTGCAAGGGGCTGGGAGCAGATGCCGTATTTGCCTGGCCCACGGCGGAGATTGCCGTGATGGGCGCCCAGGGTGCCGTACCGATTCTCTACGGCCGCGAGCTGAAGGCCATAGAGGACGAGACCGCCCGTGAAGCCCGCCGCCAGGAGCTTCTGGACGAGTACACCAAGGCTTTCTATAACCCGTATGCCGCTGCAGCCAGTGACCAGGTGACTGAGGTCATCAACCCCAAAGAAACCCGCGCCAAAATCGCCCTGGCACTTCGCACCATGCTCAGCAAGCGCGAAGTACGCCCGGCCAAGAAGCACGGCAACATGCCGCTGTAACAGATAAAGCTCTCTCTTCTCACTAATCCATAAACAATATGAACATAACCCAGACACTAGCCATTACATGGCCGGAATTCATGGACGCGCTGACGTACCAGGTTACGGGCATGCTTGTGGTGTTCTGCTGTCTTGGCCTGCTCTGCATCATACTCTCCATCTCCGGTGCCGTTGCTGTGCGCCTGGAGGAGAAGAAGAAGGCAGCAGCAGAGGCTACCAAAGCCGCTATGGCTGCGGCTGCTCCGGCAGCCCAACCCGTTGCGGCGCCTGAGCTGGCACCGGCTCAGGTGGCTGCCATTGCCGCCGGCATTTACGATGCCGCTGCCAGCAGTATCACCCCCGAGGTTGTTGCCGCTATTGCAGCAGCAGTAAAGGTAACTATCGGCGATGAGGCTCGCATCCTCGACATCAAGCCGGTAGACACAGCCTACGGCCAGAGCGGCCGCACCTCCATCATGAACTCTCACAACATCAACCGCGGCTGATATAGCTGCACCAATCCACTTAACAATCAAACACCAAACACATATTCATACAATGAAACAGCTCCGTATTACCGTTGCCGGTCAGACCTTTGACGTAACCGTAGAGACCCTTGGTGGCAGCACCGCAGCCCCCGCTCCCGCCCCCGTAGCAGCCCCCGCCCCCGTGGCCGCTCCCGTAGTCGTTCCCGTGGCAGCTCCTGCTCCCGCAGCAGCTCCCGCTCCTGCCGCCGGCGCCGGCACCCCCATCCAGAGCCCGCTGGCCGGTAAGGTTGTATCCCTGGACGTGAAGCCCGGCACTGCCGTGAAGGAGGGTGACCAGGTACTGACCCTGGAGGCCATGAAGATGAACACCGTCATCTACGCCCCCGCCAATGGCACTGTAACCAGCTTCTGCGTTGCTCCCGGCGACACCGTGGCCGAGAATCAGCCTCTGGCCTACCTTGGTTAAATTCCATTGAGGCTTACAGGCCCTGCACCATCTGTGTGCAGGGGGTGTAACAAATCGTCAAATTCCCATTGCAATATGCAAGAACTCATCAATTCCTTCGCGGATTTCATCTCCGGCATCGGGTTATTCCAAATGACCTGGCAGATGTATACCATGTGGGGTGTCGTGCTTGTGATGCTGTACCTGGGTGTGGCCAAGCAGTTTGAACCGCTGCTTATGGTACCGATTGCGTTCGGTGCCCTTATCGCCAACATCCCGGACAATGGCATGGTCATCACCCAGGCTCAGCGCGAGGTGGTGGCTCTCAAGGAGGGCAAGGTGGAGCGCTCCACCATGAACGACGTGGGCTTCATTCAGCTGGAACTCGCCCCATTCGAGGATGCAGGTGTGAGCAAGCAGAGCACGGAGGGTCTCGCGCCCGCCGTAACGGCTGAATACGATGCAGCCATGGCTGCGCCCATGGTTGCCAGAGACGCCGTGGATCCCGAAACCGGCAAGGTACAGAAAGGCAAGCTCGTCGTCACCGGTCAGACCCCGCAGAAGTACCTGCTGGTTCGCCCGCACGGCGGCCTCTTCGACTGGCTTGGCCTGGGCATCAAGTGCGAAATCTTCCCCGCCCTCATCTTCATGGGTGTGGGTGCACTGACGGACTTCGGCCCGCTGCTTGCCTCTCCCAAGGCACTGTTGTTGGGTGCGGCCGCCCAGGGTGGTGTGGCATTCACCTTCCTGTCGGCTGTGTGTCTGGGCTTCACCAAGGGGCAGGCCAGCGCCATCGGCATTATCGGCGGTGCAGATGGTCCCACCTCCATCTTCCTGGCTAGTAAGCTGGCGCCGGAGCTGCTGGGGGCCATCGCCGTAGCGGCATATACCTACATGGCACTGGTACCGCTCATTCAGCCTCCGTTCATGAAGCTGCTCACTACCAAGAAACAGCGCAAAATCAAGATGAAGAGCCTGCGCATGGTGTCCAAGGGAGAGAAGCTGTTCTTCTGCTTCACCGTGACTATTCTCACCATCCTGCTCTGCCCGGATGCCGCACCGCTGCTGGGCATGCTGATGTTCGGTAACTTCCTGCGCGAGTGTAAAGTGACGGAGCGTCTGGTAACCTGCGCTCAGAATGAGCTCATGAACATCACCACCATCCTGCTGGGTGTCTCCGTAGGCCTTACCATGCAGGGCGTGCGCTTCCTGAAGGGTGAGACCCTGCTCATCATTCTGCTGGGCGTTGTGGCCTTCGCTGTTGCCACCTGCTGTGGTCTGCTCTGCGCTCAGATTATGAACCTCATCCCCGGCTGGCGCAAGAACCCCATCAACCCGCTTATCGGCTCGGCCGGTGTATCTGCTGTGCCAATGGCCGCCCGCGTGTCTCACAACGTAGGTCAGGAGGCCGACCGCTCCAACTTCCTGCTCATGCACGCCATGGGGCCGAATGTGGCCGGTGTGATTGGTACCGCCGTTATCGCCGGTTACTACATTACCACGCTGCAGTAAAGCGGAAAGCTCATCGTTTTTCAGGCCGCTGTTCCTCACAGGACCAGCGGCCTTTTTCGCACCTGTTCTCAGGGATACAAATTGGAAGTTGTAGAGGTACAAAGGACGAATTCCGATGGACGAAGTGGAAAGTTCGGCGGGCTGGCGCCCGCGAGCTTCTAGGCGGGCCAGCCTGCCGGCACGGCAGGCCGAATTCAGGAGCCTCGCCGCATGGCGAGGCGGCATATAGTAGCCCACGGTGCAGCCGCG
>JAFQGF010000008.1 GCA_017415555.1 Akkermansia sp. | reverse complement strand
AAAAAATCAATACGAACCCCACCGGATGGTGGGGTGGCACCCTGTCACGGCGTAGGGCGTGAGCCCGGAGACGGAAAAGCGATGCTACATATTGAAGCATGGGCATTATGCCACCCCTCCTTGCGTCGGGGTTCCCATATTTATACACCTCCACCCCAGGGCTGAAGCCCTGGGCTACCATATGCCGCCTCGCCATGCGGCGAGGCTCGCATATTCCGCTCGCTTCGCTCGCCCGCCCAATTTCAATTTATTGCTCCTCCCTGCTGGGGCGGGATAATGCAGCCTCACCATAGCGGAGTGGTTCCGGAGTACGGCTGCCTTACATCCTCGCATTATAGATGATACAAAAATGCCGCCGAGACTGACCCGGCAAGTGAGGTCTGAATACCGCTGCTACCTCTCGGTCCTGACGGGGTTTTCCAGCCACACCTCCGGGGGCCCCGGCGGCAGGAGGATTCTGCCACAGTTTACCCCGGGAGTCAAGCTTTTATTCCCTACCGCAGCCCTGTATCCCCCGATTATGACAAAGAGACCTCACAGGAAGTGCGCCGGAGGATTAAGCCGATTCGGAAAACGGAAGGGGGAGGAATAAACAGAACGGGGCACGTCTCACGACGTGCCCCGCTACATGAAGTGTTTACAAGATCATCAGGTGGCAATGCCGAAGTGGCGCTGAATGTCCGCAAAGATGCGGTCGCGCAGGGTACGAGCCTTCTTGATGTCTCTGGTACGCAGAGAGAAGCGAAGGCGCTCAGCAGTGGCATCCGGCTTGTGGACAGTAACGTGACACCACCACACACCGCGATTGTTCCACAGGTGGTGGTTGAGGTTATCATCGTTAATACGAAGCGCGATCTTTGTCTGTTGAGGTGTCATTTTTGATGTTCGAAATGCTTAGTCTGTTGATGCAGTAGGAAGCCTTGCGAAGTATCCGCGTTCGTTTCAGAACAGCGCTGCGGCTTCCGGGGTCACCCCCTTTCGGTCTGATAGACTCCCGAAGAAGCCGCACCGTTCAAAAAAAGTGCAGAAAAATTGCAGTGGATTAATAGAGAATCCCTGCCTTCTTGAGCACGTTGTAGGCGCCGTTCTTGGAAATGGTGCGGAGAGCCTTGCAGGAAAGCTTCATGCGGATGTAACCGCCGCGACCACCATTGAGCTCGGGCACCCAAATGCGCTTCTCCTGGAGGTTGGGGTAGACCGTACGGTTGACAGTCTTGGTGACGTGACGGCCGATACCGCCCTTCTTCTTGGCAAGACCGGAGCGATGGATGCGACGGCCCTTATGCGGCATGGCAAACGTGATATTGCAGATTCTGGACATAAGATTTTGTACGGTTAAAAAGATTAGCGGAGCGGTATTTTACACATTTTCGGGCATACGTCAAGGCGAATTTGCATTTTTCGGGAAAAATCTTCAAAATTGGCGAGCAAAGCAGAATGAGAGGAAAGGTTATTGAACATACTGAGGGGAAGATGTGTCATAGACCTGCAAGACATGGAACTTGCTTGTAAAGCGGCGGGTGCCATGATAGAGTAAAGGGCAACAGAACAATGAACACACAGGAATTCAATGAAGAAATTGCGCAGCACTCGGGCTGGGTCAGCGCAGTAAAAATGGAGATGTCCAAAGTGGTGGTGGGTCAGCAGCAGCTGGTGAACCGCCTGATACTGAGCCTGCTCTGCAAGGGGCACGTGCTGCTGGAAGGTGTGCCGGGACTGGCCAAAACCCTTTCTGTAAAAGCCCTGGCCGGCACCATGCATGCAGACTTCTCCCGCATACAGTTCACGCCGGACCTGCTACCGGCCGACTTGCTGGGCACCATGATTTATAATCCGGACGAGCGAAAGTTCACGGCCAAAAAGGGGCCCGTCTTCTCGAATCTGATACTGGCAGACGAAATCAACCGAGCCCCGGCCAAGGTGCAGAGCGCACTTCTGGAAGCCATGCAGGAACGCCAAGTAACTCTGGGAGAAACCAGCTATGCCCTGCCCAACCCCTTCCTTGTGCTGGCAACCCAGAACCCCATCGAGCAGGAGGGCACCTACCAACTGCCGGAAGCTCAGCTGGACCGCTTCCTCTTTAAGGTGCTGGTGGATTATCCCAGCCGGGACGAGGAGCTTAAAGTGCTGGAGATGATGAGCCGCACCTCATCCGCCCCGTCCACCCAGCCTGTCGTGACAGTGGAGCAGATTGATGCCGCCCGCGCTATCATGGACCGCATCTTCATTGACCCCGCCGTGGAACGCTACATTGTAGACCTTGTGCGCGCAACCCGCACCCCCGAGAAGGTGGATCGCAGCCTGGATGGCCTGGTGCGCGCAGGTGCCTCACCCCGTGCCACCATCAATATTGCCCTGGCAGCCCGGGCACTGGCCTTCACCCGCCAGCGTGCACATGTAACTCCGCAGGACGTAAAAGATCTGGCACACGACATTCTCCGCCACCGCATCCTGCTTTCCTACGAGGCAGAAGCTGCCAACGTGACGAGCGATAACGTCATCGACCACATCCTCTCCAAGGTACCCGTACCGTAAACTCCGAACAGCTCCGGCCCATGGACAAGACGCAGGAAATCATGCAACAGGTGCGCCGCATCGAAATGCAGGCGCGCAAGATTGCCACGGCCACATTTGCCGGGCAATACCGCTCCAGCTTTCGTGGCCAGGGGCTGGACTTTGATGACTTCCGCGAATATCTGCCCGGCGATGAGCCCCGCTTTATCGACTGGAAAGTAACAGCGCGCACAGGCACCCCCTATGTGCGAAAATTCCATGAGGAACGCGAGCAGGTGCTCCTGCTGGCAGTGGATGCCAGCGCCAGCATGCGCTATGCCGGTGGAGCCGCGGCCGACAGCAAACTGGAGTATGCTGCCCGCATAGCTGCGGTTCTGGCCTACAGTGCTGTACAGAACGGTGACAAAATCGGCCTTCTGCTCTTCGGGTGCCAACCGCACTTTTATCTCCCCCCGGCAAAGGGCATGAAGCAGTGCCTGCGTATCGTGCGCGAGATTCTCTCTGCTCCTGCAGGTGGCGAGGACGACAGCATGGAAGACGTGGCCGCCGAAATTCTGCGCACCCAACGCAAAAGTGCCATGTGCTTTCTGATGAGCGACTTCCTGACACCGGCAGACAAAAAAGCCATCGGAAAGCTCAATTTCCGCCACGAGCTGATTCCCGTGTGCATACACGACCCCTACGAGCTGGAGCTGCCGGAGGCCGGGCGCATTTACATACAGGACCCGGAGAGCGGAGAACAATACGCCGTCAATACCAACGACAGTTTCCTGCGCACCGCACACAGCAATGCCATGCGAGCACACACATCAGAGTGGGACCGCACCTTTGCACAGCTGGGAATCGACAGCCTGCGTCTGCTGACAAATCATGACTTCGTGACCGAGCTGCGCAAACTCTTCGCACGCCGCAGCCGCCTCTTTTCCCGCTAACCCATTACCCTGCCACCACGATGAAGGAGAATATACTCGATGCCATCCCTGCGCTGGAAAACGATATTCCACCCGCTGAATTCATGGTACAGAACTTCTGGATTCCCGTTGCCTGGGGATTGGGCATTGGCCTGCTGCTGGTCGGCATCGGACTGTGGCTCATCATCCGCCACAAGCGCAGACAAGCGCGGATTCTGCCGCCTACCCCCCTGCAGGTGGCCTTCGGTGAGCTGGAGCGCCTGGCGGAAGAACTGCCGCCGCTGCGGGAGTGCAGCCTGCGATTATCCATGGTGCTGCGTACGTATCTGACGGGGCAGGTGCAGGACCCGGCCCTCTACGAAACGCACGAGGAATTCAGCCGCCGCCTGGACGCCCTCTCTGCGGTTCCGGCCTCATGCCGCTACGAAACCCGCGTCCTTCTGGAGCGGCTGGCAGACATGAAATACGCCGGCGATGTGCCGCAGGACCCGCAGAAAGCCCGAGTGATGATAGAGGAAGCACGCAGCGTGATGTCCAATATCGACCGGGCACGCTCCATGGAAGCTCTCGCCGCAGCCGCGCAAAGCAAATAAGTTTCATCAATGGATACCACCGCTACAGAATCGGCCATGGAAGGCCTGGGCAACACCACACAGGAGTTCATCTTCGGTGCCCCGGGCTGGTTGTGGCTGCTGCTCCTGCTCCCTTTACTGCTAATACTCCGCCGCCGCCGCGGCACAGCCACGGGTATTTTGCACCCCACTCTGCGATTTGTCACAGAGCACCTGCGCCGGCCGGCCACTCTTGCGGGCAGGCTGGGTCCCATATGCCTGAGCCTCGGCGCCGCTGCCCTCATTCTGGCACTGGCTCGCCCCCAGTGGCGCAACACCTACGAGGAGCAGAAAGTGAGCGGCATCGACATCATGCTCGCCTGCGACCTCTCCGGCTCCATGGCCGCCCGCGACATGGTTTTCAAGGTGCGCGACAACCGCAACCGCCCGCGCCAAACAGCAGTAGACCGCCTTACTGCGGCTCGCCATGTGCTCAAAGAATTCATTGCCGGGCGTCCGAACGACCGCATCGGCCTGGTAGCCTTTGCCGGGCGCGCCAAACTCTGCAGCCCCCTGACACTCGACCACGGGATTGTACGCCACGTCATCGACCAGTTCTACCTGGCTCAACCCGGCGGCTTTGGGCAGGTGGCACGCCCGGGCTACATCGAGATGGACGGCACAGCCATCGGCTCTGCCATAGCCTCTGCCGCCACACGGCTCGATGAACGCAAGGAGACTAAATCCAAGGTCATCATCCTGGTGACAGATGGAGTGAACAACAGCGGCAGCATTGCCCCCGTGGCAGCTGCCGAGCTGGCAAAGGAAATGGGAATCAAGATTTTCACCATCGCCATCGGGCGAGATGAACGCCTCTCCCGCTATACGGCAAATGTTGACAACTTCGATGAAAAGACGCTGCGGGAAATTGCAGATATCACCGGGGGGCGCTATTACCGAGCCAGCTCCGGCGCCGGCCTGCTGAAAGCTTTTGCCAGCATTGATCAGCTGGAGAAAACGGACGTCAAACGCCGGACACTTCAGAGCTACGACGAGCTCTTTCCCTGGCCGTTGGGCATAGCCTGTGCCCTCCTAGGGCTGGGTTGCCTGCTGCATTTCACCCGTCCGCGCCCTGCCCCCTAACCTCAACAAGCCTTTACCATGAGTTTTCTGTATCCCCTCGTTCTGATAGCTCTGCTTGTGCCCCTGCTGCTGGCAATCCTCGGTGTGCTGGCGCAGCACAGTGCACGGCAATCCTGGCAGCGCCTGGTGGCACCGGCTCACCGGGCGACCCTGGTACGCCGCCACCCCTTGTGGCGCACAGCCCTGCCCGCTGCGCTGGGGCTCCTCGGTCTCTTCTCCGCTATTCTTGCTGCGGCTCGGCCGATTAATGGCTACACAGAGACAGCCGCCGTGGCCAATGGGCGCAACCTCATCATCGCCATCGATGTATCCCGCTCCATGGAGACGGCGGATGTAACCCCCTCCCGACTGGAAGAAGCACGCTCCGCTGCCTACGAGCTCATAGATGCTCTGCCCACAGACAAAATCGGGCTTATGGTATTCTCCGGCGAGGCGGATTTAGTGGTCCCCCTCACCTACGACCATGTGGCGCTCAAGGAAACGCTGCAGAACATCAACCGGGAATGGGTGGCAACCGGTGGCACAAACTTCGGCCGCGTTCTCCAGCGTGCCATGCAGGACTTTGAACGCTCCGCCCCGGACGGCACCAACGCCCTCGTCATTCTGAGCGATGGAGAAGATACCATGGATACCTCTGCCACCTTGGCAAAAGAGGCTCGGGAAAAGAAACTTCTGGTCATCACGGTAGGTATCGGCACCGCAGCAGGTGGAGCCATACCGGACTCCAACGGAGAGAACGGCCTCTGGCAGAATGCTGAGGGTAAGCATGTTATCAGCAAGCTGGATGCCACGCGTCTCGCAGATTTTGCCAAAGCCACCGGGGGCGATTTTTTCACCATGAACTCCGGCACCAATCTGGCAGCCTTTGCACGCCAGGCAGCAGAGAAACTCGACCGCCACGAGGAAAAGTTCTCCGCTGCCAAGGTTCCCAATGACCTCTACCAGTGGTTTGCCCTGCCGGCTCTTCTGCTGATAGTGGCGGCCATCCTGCTGAGCACGGAATGGCGCAAAGCCCCCCGCATCGTTTCAGCACTGGTGCTCCTGCTTGCCCTGTGGTGCACGCCACATAGTGCTGCCGCCACGGAAGCTTCCGCGCAAGCCTACAGCCGAGGCCTGACCCTCAAGGCAGAAGGTCAGGCAGATAAAGCCAGGGAAGAACTCGCCCAGGCTCTACTGGATGAGGATGCCTCTTTGCAAGCAGCGGCTTACCTGGCCATGGGCAATATTTCCACCGCTGCAACCTTCGATAAACTGAGGGCCCTTTACAATGCCCCGGGAGAATCCCCGGTACCGGCAGATGCAACGGAGGATGAAGAAGACCCCCAGGTTGCGCCATCTGCCGGACAGCCCGGCCCTGACGATTTGCAGAAAATTGTCGATGAGCTGAAGCAAAACCTCGTTCCCTACCAGGATGCGCTCAAAGCAAATGCGAATTTTGCACCGGCTCAGAAAAATATCGATAAGGTAAATGCTCTCGTTAAAAAGCTCGAAGAAGAGATTGAGCGACTGAAACAACAGCAGAAGCAGGACGACCAGCAGAAGCAGGACGACCAGCAGAAGCAGGATGACCAGCAGAAGCAGGATGACCAGCAGAAGCAGGATGACCAGCAGAAGCAGGACGACCAGCAGAAGCAGGACGACCAGCAGAAGCAGGATGACCAGCAGAAGCAGGACGACCAGCAAAAGCAGGATGACCAGCAAAAGCAGGATGAGCAGCAAAAGCAGGATGACCAGCAAAAGCAGAATGACCAGCAGAAGCAGGACGACCAGCAAAAGCAGGACGACCAGCAGAAGCAGGAATCCCAACAACCGCATGCCTCAAAAGAGCCCAACAGGAAAGAGAAAGCTCAGCATCGCGCGGCAAGCATCCTGAAAATGCATCTGGACGAAGAAAAGGGCTCCCCTATCCCCCAGCAGCAGCCATCCGTCCGCCCCGCCAAAGATTATTAAAACACCAGACATATGAGATTAAGCATAACAGCATTCTTCGCTACACTCGCCGCTGCGGGTGGGTTCTCATGGGCAGAAATAGAACCGGTATGGTCTACCGGAGTAGCTGTGCCCGGCGAGCAGGTAGTTCTCTACCTCGTTGAAACGCAGGAGGATGCCCGGCAACAGCAGGACATTTTCATGATAAAGGAGCAGCCCAGAGTCAAAGATGCCACTCTGAAGGTGCAGCAGCCCAAAGCCGGCGCCAACCCGCTGGACCCTGACCGCAAAATGGTGGAGGTACAACCCATCATCTTCAAGGCAGACAAAGCGGGAGAAATCGCTCCGGAGCCCATTGAGGTAGAGTATCAGTCCGGCCGCAAAGCCGTCGTAAACATTCCGGCACTTCCCGTGCGCCCCACCAGCGACATTAAGTGGTTTTCAGACCCTGTACCTTATGGAGCTCTGTGGTATGCCACCACATCGGACGGCTATGTGTACCAACCCGTGCAGACTAGCGTCAAAATCTTCATGCCCGTTGATTGCAATACACCCTACCCGCCCCAGCTCAGCTCGGTAGGCGTGAAAGTCGGCAACTTCCGGCCGGCTGTGGAAGGTATTGTGGGCCAGTTGCATGGCAGCTACATCCCCAATTCCCAGGCATACGCCAAAGGTCAAACCTGGCACACAGCAGATTTTAATGGCAGTTTCACCCCCTTCCGTGAAGGCAAGAACGACATTGTCGGCAAAATCGTCATGGTACAGCAACGCGGATTCTTCTCCGTTGCTCAGCAGGAGCTTCCGCTACCCACTCTGGAAATAAGCGCCCTACCGCTCCCCCCCGGAGCCCCGGCAGATTTTGCAGACACAGTAGGCCAGTACACCATTTCTGCCAGCACCACAGCAAAAAGTCTGGCTATGAACGAAGCCGTGGAAGTGGAAATCACTGTACGCGGTACCGGAAACCTTGAACAACTGGCTTGCCCCAAACCGGAGGAGGCCCTCAACTGGCGCCTGGTACCTGCCACCCGAAAGCCCATCCTCGGGCCCAATGGCGAGACAGTAGGTATGGTATTCACCCAGTTGCTGCGCCCCACGGCCGAGGTAGGAGCCATACCGGCATTCGGCTTCAGCTACTACGACCCTGAGGAAATGGCCTATAAAACGGCCTCCTCCCAGCCTATTCCCCTGGAATGGAGAGACACAGACGAGGCCGGCAGTGGCCTGGTAACTGCCCCGGCGGCTGAGCCCCCGCCCGCCGGTACCGTGCCGGTGGAGGAGCTGACGGACATCTACCACTTCCTTCCCAATGAAACCGCCGGCGGCAATGGCCCGGAACTGCGGCTGCCACGCTGGCTGTGGTACCTTCTCTACCTGCCCGGTCTCGGCATTTTCCTGTGGCTGGCCGTGCAGGCCATCATGCGCCGCATTGCTGCAGGTGCCGGCAACCGCGCCAGAGAGAAAGAACTGGCCGCCATTGCCGCTGAGCAGGATGGCCTGGGCTTCCTGAAAGGCATAGGTGCCTTCATCGAGAGCCGCATTCCTGCGACCGAGCAAAATGAGGCCTTGCAGTCCATCCTGCAACGCAGAGACAACGAGGCCTTCACCCCCGACGCCTCCCCCGTTGTCACCCCCGAGGAACGCCAGCGCATGCTGCGCGCGGTACGCAAGGTGCTGGCAAAGATAACTACCTGCATTGTGCTCCTGTGCTGCCTGCTGCCATCGGTGCAGGCCACGGAGGATGCCGCCATGGCAGCCTACGACGCAGGGCAATACAGCAAAGCCCTGGAACTGCTGCAAACCGAGCAAAAGAGCCAGGCTCTCACTCGCAACAGTGCCGAACTGCAGTACAACATGGGCAACTGCTTCTACCGCATCGGCAAACCCGGTCTTGCAGCCCTGCACTACGCCCGAGCTCTGTTCACAGACCCGCAATTTGCAGAGGCCCGCGCCAATCTGGACTTCATCCAGCGCAAGGAAGGAGCCATACTTCCCCGCCAAACCGGAGTGGACAAAGTGTTCACCCTGCTCAATGGCCGTCAGCTTTGGCTGGCCAGTGTCATCTGCAGTGCTATGTTGCTGTTCTGCATTGCCCTGCTGGTACTGCGCCGGGGGCAGAAGAAACCCTGGTTGCAGACCTGCACCGCAACAGTCGGCCTGCTCTGCCTGCTGTGTGCGGCAGATTGGCTGTATTACAGCACACGGGATGTGCCGGACATGCAGGCTCTCCCTGCCACAGATCTGGCCTTCATCACCGCTGCCACCACTGCACGAACAGCCCCTACGGCAGATTCCCCCACTGTTTCGGAACTTACCCCGTCCACTCCGGTACACCTGCTTGCCGTGCGCGGCAGCCACAGCTATGTGGAAACCTTCACCGGCGTGCGTGGCTGGGTCAAAACGGAGGACGTGAGCCCGCTGACCGAGCCCGGCACCGCTGCCCGCCAGCCCATCACCATCCGCTTCCGCTAAACGAAGCGGCACCACTCTTGCAGCCCGCAACCACCGGCCATGGTCGGTGGTTGCGTTTTATCATTTACCCGGCAATTTCGCGGCAACACGCGGGAGGGACAGGAAAGTCGGCATTGCAGCCAGAAAGACAAAGGCCAGGCTGATAAGGCTGTGGATGATATAAAGCTGCGGGGTAGCGTGCGCCGGCAGCTCCATATCGAGCGCATGCACGGGAAAGGCATCGAACCCGATGGCAGAGAATGCCAGCCGTATGCTTTCCCGCTGCGCGAGGCTGAGAACAGCGAGGGGGATGCCGAGCGCCAGCCCGGTGCAGGCAATCATGCCGGCCATCATCAATACAAGGCCTCGCATTCGGCTCGGCGACATCCCCATGGCAAACAACACGGCAAATTGTTGTCGGTGTTGCAGGCAGATAACCCAAAACAACGCCCCGCAGGCAAATGCCGAAAGCAGCGTGCAGAAGTAGAGGATGAACCCCATCGTCTGCTTGGCGCGTGCGATAATAGCCAGCCAGGCCTGGGTATCGCCATTGGCCGGGTGAATCTGCGCTTTCGGTGCGCGTTGGCGAATGGCGGCGACAATAGCTTGCGCATCAGCCTCGGGCTCCAGCTGAACAGCCAGCGAATCAGCCCCGCAGCTGGTGCTGCGGGGCAGCAACACATCGGGCGAAAGCATGCGCCCGGGTACTCGGTATATACCGCCCACCTTCAGGCAGCAGGTAGACTCCGGCAAGTGCAACACGAACTTATCCCCGGGAGCCAATCCTGTTTTTTCCGCAAAGCTGCGCGAAACCAGGCATTGCCCCCCGGCCGGCGAGGCCGAGCCTGCCACCAGGAGCTCGGCGGGCATGGCCTCAGCAGCCCAGGTGCTGAAGCGACAGAGCCCATGCGATGAAGCGGCTGCCCCCATGCGGCATTCCGTCACCTTTCGAATGCCCGCAATGCCGCGCACCCCCTCCGCGCCGCCCGCTATGTCCTCCACAATAAAATCCGGCAGAATAACTTGTACCCCGCGTTCAATTTCAAGAATCATGCCATCCATCACACCTCGCACCAGTATCTGGAGCATCAGCCCGAGCGCCATGCCCAGCACACACATGCAGGCCACCACCCGCTGGGCGCTCCGGCGGGGAAAAAGCAGGCGTCCGGCCAGCCGGAAGGTGAAGGCGAGCTTCCGCATACCGCCAGTATGCCATATATTTGCCGCCGCGTCAATCGATGATACGATTTGAGCTTTACTTCAACAAGCGAAAGGAGTAATCTGTTGGAACATGAAAACATCAACTCTCCTTGAATTCTCTCTTTTCGGCCTCACAACAGTCTTGTTCCGACGCAAAAAGCCGATTCTGGGCACCATCATCGTAACAGACCGCTGCAACCTGCACTGCAAGCATTGCTCCGTCAATAACCTGACGGCCATCATTCACCCCTACAAGCAGGTCAAGGCTGAAATGGAGCAGCTGTATGCCATGGGGGTACGCATCCTCTTCTTCTGCGGCGGCGAGACCTTCCTGTGGAAAGACAGCGGAAAGACCCTGCGCGACCTGGTACGCGAGGCCAAGGAGATGGGCTTCCGCATCGTTAATATCGTAACAAACGGCACCCAGGGGCTCGATTTGCCAGAGGCCGATTTGATTCTGTTGAGTCTGGATGGCGACAAGGAGCATCACAATATCATTCGCGGTAATACCTACGACCTCATCATGCGCAACATCGAGCAGGCCACCGCCGACAACATTTGCCTGTACATGGCGGTGAATCAAATCAACAAAGGGTGCATCCGCGCCGTGTGCGATGTGGCAAAGAATCAACCCAAGGTGCGCGCCGTCTCTTTCAATTTCCACACCCCCTACCCCGACACCCGCGAGCTGGTGCTTACCCGCGAGGACAAAGTGGCCTGCTGTGCCGAAATCGAGCAGCTCATGGATGAAGGCTACCCCATCTTCAACCTGCGCAGTGCCTTCCCCTATGTGATTGACAACAACTTCCCCACCCCCTGTCACCAGTGCGTCGTCATGGAAAACGGGCAGCTTTCCACCTGCGGCCGCTGCATCCATGTGCCCGGCCTGTGCGATGAATGCGGCTATTTCTTCGCTGCCGAGTATGCTCTGGTATTCCGGGGCAATCTTCGGGTCATTTTCGAGATGCTGCGCACCTACACCCGCTACGTGTAAGCCATGAACCTGCTCACCACCGCTGCCCGCACCTGGCTTACACACTCCACGGCTCCCTACCGCTTCACGGCTCAGAATGACGCGGTACTCCGCTATGATGACTGCCCCGGCCTGGGGCTCTATGTGCACATCCCCTTTTGTCGGAGTATCTGCAATTTCTGTCCCTACTGCAAGGAACGCTACACCCCGCAAGCCGCCGAGGCCTACACCGCTGCCCTCCTCCAGGAAATCCACATGGTTGGCCGGATGCAGAGCAGCCGCACCCGGGTGGGCAGCCTTTACTTCGGCGGCGGCACCCCCGCCTTGGTGGCACCACAGCTCGGCAGCATCATCGCGACCCTGCGGCAATACTACGACATAACTGACGGCATCGGGGCGGAACTACACCCGGCCGATGTGAACGAGCCCACTCTCACCCTGCTGAAAAAAGCAGGCGTGACCCGTATCAGCATCGGCATTCAGAGCTTCCTACCGGAGTTTGCCCGCTGCCTGGGCAGACCCGCACCACTGCCGGAAAAACTGGCGGCGGCTCTGGCACAAGTCCCCTTCGAGACGGTGAGCATGGATTTCATCTTTGCCCTGCCCGGCCAGAAACTGGAGCACATACGGCAGGATTTGGACACCGCGTTCTCGCACGGCGCCAACCATGTGGCCGTATACCCCTTCATCGATTTTTCCTTTACCGGCAGCCCCGTGCACGCCATGCCCGGACGCGAAAAACACCGCCTGCTGGATGAACTGACCGCCTACTGTGAATCCCGGGGGCTGGTGCGCGATTCCATCTGGACCTTTGCCTTGCCGGGCAACCACCGCTACTCCAGCATGACCCGCGACACCTTCCTGGGCTTTGGTTGTTCCGCCACCACCCTGCTGCGCGACAGCTTCAAAATCAACACGTTCTCTGTAGCCGCCTACATCGATTGTATTCAAAAGGGACAACTCCCCACAGCTCTGACCACCCGCTTCACCAGGCGGCAGCGCATGGTGTAC
Source organism: Akkermansia sp. (assembly GCA_017415555.1). Taxonomy (GTDB): domain Bacteria; phylum Verrucomicrobiota; class Verrucomicrobiia; order Verrucomicrobiales; family Akkermansiaceae; genus Akkermansia. The sequence continues at coordinate 2,007 of JAFQGF010000008.1, read as the reverse complement.
TACCTCTTCTGGCGGGCATACAGCACCTTTGTATCAAGCGCGGATTTCAAAGAATTCTTCGGCTCGGAGCCGGAGACCGAATTCCGCTCCGCTTTCTGGCTGGCACACAGGCTCGGCTACATACGCCGCGAGCAGGGCGGCTACCGCCTCACCCCGCGCGGCGCCTACTATTTCCATTACTTCGAGAATTTCTACACCCTCGCCTACATTGATAAAATGTGGGGCATCATGCGCCACACCCCCTTCCCGGAAAGCATTGAATTGTAAACCCTTGCGTTGTTTCTTCTTATCGGCTGACACCCCGATCGAGTAGGGGGCTTTCGCCCCCTCTCACACCACCGTACGTGCGAATTACCGCATACGGCGGTTTCCAATCAGCGTTTGAGGAGTTGATAAAAAGAGATATATCCCTCTGCTCGTAGCCAAGCATTATCCATGCAGATGTTCGCCGGTTCTGAGCATGCTATTCTCCACCACCTGCGCCCCATTGCTGCCACACCACTCCATAGCTTCCGCTTGGCTCCTATACTCTCGAGGAAGCGGCAGATGCCTTTTGAATGTTTACATTGCTTAAGGCGTAGGCAGCGTAGTTTGCGGCGCGTCCATTCGTCGAGTTGTTGGCATAGCTTGTTGATTGCTGCCAGCTTAAAGTAATTCGTCCACCCCCTTATCACGGGGGTAAGTTCCGCTATCACTTCGCGTAAAGGCGTCGGGCGATTTCGGCGAGTTATCAGTCGCACTTTCGCTTTCAGTTTCTTCACGCTTGTCGGCGCTATTCTTAGCGTGCCTTCTTTTCCTATGATGTAGCCTAGGTAGGTGCAGTTCTTCACCTCATCCACCTTGCTTTTCTGCTGATTGACTTTCAGCTTCAGTTCCTCTTTGATGTAGCGGCTGATGTTTGCCAATACTCGTTTTCCTGCTCTGAGCGTACGCACGAAGATAATGCAGTCGTCCGCATAGCGGCAGAAGTACAGACCTCTATTCTCCAATTCCCTGTCAAGGTCGTCCAGCAGCACGTTGGCTAGTAGCGGCGAGAGAGGTCCGCCTTGTGGCGTGCCTTGCTCTCGTTTTTGCTTAATGCCTTCGTTGTCCATCATTCCCGCCTTGAGCATTTGGCGGATGTAGTAGAGCACGCGCTTGTCTTTGATGCGCCGTGCCAGTCTCGACATCAAGATGTCATGGTTGACCTTATCGAAGAACTTTTCCAAATCAAGGTCTACGGCTACGGTGTAGCCTTGCTCCACGTACGCGGAGCCTGCCTTGAGTGCTTGGTGTGCGCTTCGTTTAGGTCGGAATCCATAGCTCGACTCACTCATCTGCGGGTCGAGTATGGGGGTGAGTACTTGCACAAACGCCTGTTGTACCAAACGGTCTATTGCCGTTGGTATGCCCAGTTGCCGCTGCCCTCCGTTTGGTTTAGGGATGCTCACTCCCTTTACCTCCTGCGGTTGGTAGCTGCCGTTGAGCAGTTGCTCTCTCAGTTCTGTCATGTGGATGTTAAGCCATCGCTCCAGTTCTTCTACGGTCATGCCGTCTATCCCAGGGGCTCCCTTGTTGCTTTTCACCCGTTGACATGCATGCTCTAAATTATAGCGGTGCGCTATGTTCTCGAGTATGCGCTCCTCCCAGTTCAGTGTCTCCTTCCACGCCGCGAACGCTTGCTGCTCCCGCGTTGGCGCAGCTGTGGGAATTGCACCCTCACTGCTTCCAAGTTGGCGCACCTCCCCGGATGGGGTGTCGAAGTTGAACTCCATCTGGTATAAGGTGTCTCTATTCTGCCTCTCCACGTTCATGAGTTTCAGGCTGTACTGTGCTGTGTTGGATTTCGGCCTTCCCCACCAGGGGATGGGTACTATGCCTCTGCTGACTACCTGCTTCCGGGCGTTTTCCCCCGTCACCCTTTCAGGCCTTAGCAGGTTCTCACCGAATATGATTATGCTACTTTCCTCCCGCGCCGTCTGCATCTACCTTATGGATTCTTGATGATGTATCGGATTTCGGCACTTT
>JAFQGF010000007.1 GCA_017415555.1 Akkermansia sp. | reverse complement strand
GCCACCCCACCATCCGGTGGGGTTCCAATTGTTTTTTTATGTTTCCCACGGGTTTGGGGCTTCGAGTCTTCGCTTTCTTCGCCCACACAGGTCGTTCGCGTTGCTCACTCCACCCGTGGCTACTTTATGCCGCCTCGCCATGCGGCGAGGCTCCTGAATTCGGCCCGCCTGCGGCTCGCTGTGTAATTGTTCCAACGCGTATTTATGATTTACGAATGGCGAGGTAGGTGATTGCGAGCCGAAGACGGCCGGAACGCGAAGACGAATCTTGGTACCACTCATCATCACCAGCCGCCACCGAGGGCGGTACAGAGGCGAGCAAGAGCCATGCGAATCTGCTGGCGGGTGGAAATGAGGTTCAGCTCTGCCGAGAGCCAGGCGCGCTCGGCGGCGGCCACGTTCAGGAAGTCGCTCTCGCCGGAATTGAAGCGGCGCAGGGAAAGCTCTGCGGCCTCCTTATTGGCGGCGGCGGCGGCCTGGTACTGAGGCAGCTGATTGGTGAGGCGAGCATAGGCAATGAGGCAATCCTCCACCTCGGCAAAGGCGGCGAGCACCGTCTTGCGGTAGGCTTGCGCGGAGGCGTCGCGCTCGAGCTCTGCGATATTCACCTTCTCGTTGAGAGCCGTGCGGTTAAAGATAGTCTGGCCGACGCTGGCACCGAGACTCCAGGCGGAATTGCGGAAGAAGTCCGCAAAATCCGTACCGGAGGAAGCGTTCACGCGCCCTGTCAGGCTGAGGCTGGGGAAGAGCGCTGCCACACTGGCGCCGATTTTGGCGGTAGCGTTGTGCAAATCATGCTCAGCGCGCACTATATCCGGACGGCGACGCAACAGCTCGGAGGGGAGCCCCGTCGGCACACGCGGAATCTTGTTGTAGGTGGCAGCGGAGGGCATAGACAGGGCGATTTTATCCACCGTGGTACCCAGGAGCGTAGCAAGCGTATTCTCGCAACTGCGGATATTGGCCTCGTATGTGGGAATCTGGGCGCGGGTGGAGGCGATGGTGGCGCGAGCCTCGGCCAGCTCCAGATTGGCCACCATACCCACGGCTTCCTTCTGCTTGACCACATTGTAGGTGCGCTCCTGGTATTCGAGCTGCTCGCGGGCGATGCGCAGGCTTTCGCGGGCGGAAATCCATTCAAAATACGTATTGGCTATGCTGGCAGCCAGAGCCGTGCGTGTGGCATTGGCCGCAGCCTGCGTGGAGCCCAGAGAAGCAAAAACGGCCTCTACCTCGCGGCGCGTGCCACCCCAGATATCGGGCGTCCAGGAAACAGACAATGCCCCGCTCCAGCTACCATGGGAGTTCGCATCGATAAAATCGCCGGCGTTGCTGCCCCCGACAGTAACAGACGTGGTGGGGAACAGGCCGGAGCGCACGGAGCGCAGCGAGGCCTCCGCCTTGGCGATGGAGAGTGCCGCGGTCACCATATCCGGATTGCCCAGGAAGCCCTTGTTTATGAGCTCGGTGAGCTGGGCATCGCCAAAGCTCTGCCACCAGGCAGAGAGGTTCTCCGGGCCGCTGGAGGGTGGCAGGGCATTCACCCAAGTGGCGGGGAGCTCCTGCTCCGGGGCGCCGGCAAAGTCCGGCCCCAGCTGACAGGAACTCAGCAGAATGGCTGCAAAAAGTATGGATACGTATGATATCTTCATATTGACAGAAAATGGGTTAGAGATTATTCGTGACGCAGGGCGTCGATGGGATCGAGCTTAGAGCCTTTCCATGCGGGGTACCACCCGAAGACAATGCCGATGATAGCTGCCACGGACACAGAAAGCACCATGGCCGACATGGAGGGCGAGACAGGCCAGCCCATATTGGCACTCACAATGCCGGAAGCCACACGCCCCACGGCAATGCCGATGATACCGCCGATGGTGCAGAGCAACACAGCCTCCAGCAGGAATTGCCACATGATGTCGCAGGGGCGGGCACCCACTGCCATACGCAGGCCGATTTCGCGCGTGCGCTCGGTGACGGACACCATCATGATGTTCATGATACCCACACCGCCCACGACCAGGGAAATCATGGCCACGGAAATGAGCAGGCTGCTGATGGTGGAGGTTGTCTCCGTCATCATCTTCACAAACTGAGAACGGTCGCGCAGGTTGAAGTCATCCAGCACACCGGGCTCCAGCTCGTGGCAGCGGCGCAGAACGGGTGTCATGGCATCCATGGCGGCATCCGGGGCTTTGCCATCGTGCACCTGCACGGCAATGCTGTCCACCGTGCGGGTGCGCAGCGGGTGGGGGGCATTGGTGTAGGGCTGCAGGTCGCAACCGGGGTAGAAGTTCACCGCCGTGGTGGAGAAGGTATCCGTGGAGGACACCTTGGCGCTGTTTGCCGCACCGCCCTTGGAGATAGTGGCTGTGCCGCTGGCACCCATCAGGCGGGTGCGGATGCTCGTCCAGGGCAGCATGATGCAGTCGTCCTGGTCGTTCCCCATGCCGTCGGCCCCCTTGGCCTCCAGCACGCCGATAACGGTGAATACAACGTCTTTAATACGGATATCCTGGCCGATGGGCTCCGTGTCGGCATAGAGCTCCTTGGCGATAGTCTGGCCGATGAGGCACACGCGGCTGGCTTCATCCACCTGCTTACGGGTGAAAGAACGGCCACGGGCCACCTTCCAGCCCTCGATGGCGAGGTAATGCTCGTTGCCACCCATGATGGAGCGGGGGCTCCAGTTCTGGTTGCCCACAATCACCTGGCCGCTGGCACGCACTACGGGGGAGGCCGCCTTCACAAACTCCGGGCATTCCTTCATGAGGGCGTCGGCATCCGTAGCATACAGCGAGGCGCGGCCACCCATACCGGAGTTCACGCCGGCCATGCTTACAGAGGCACCGGACACAGTCACCACATTGGTGCCCATGGAGGAGAACTTGTCTGCCACCTGTTTTTTGGAGCCTTCGCCAATCTCCATAATGGCCACCACAGCCGCAATACCGATAACGATACCGAGCACAGTGAGAGCGGCGCGCATAGGATTGCGCACCAGAGCTTTGAGGCAGGTAATGAGGAGGGTTCCTATTTTCATTTCTTCAGTGTGGCGGAAAGTTCATCGGAGACGCCTTCGAGGATGAGGCCGTCGCTCATGTTGATGGCGCGGTCGGTGAAGGCTGCGGTCTTGGGGTCGTGCGTCACGATGATGACGGTGATACCCTGCTTGCGGTTCAGGTCGCGGAACATGTTCATGACTTCCACGGACGTGGTGGAGTCCAGGTTGCCGGTGGGCTCGTCTGCCAGCAGAATGCCGGGGTTGTTGATGAGCGAGCGGGCAATGGCCACGCGCTGCTGCTGACCACCGGAAAGCTGAGCCGGGGTGTGGTGCATGCGGTCTTTGAGCCCCACCAGCTCGATGAGCTCCAGCGCGCGGGCGCGGATTTCCGCCGTGCTCTTTGCCGGGTGGTAGTAGTAGGCCGGCATCATCACATTCTCCAGCGCGGAGGTACGGGCCAGCAGGTTGAAGTTCTGGAAAACAAAGCCTATGCGCTTGTTGCGCAGGCGAGCCCGCTCATTGGCGTTCAGCCCGGCCACGTTGTGGCCATCTATCCAGAACTCCCCGCCGGAGGGGCGATCCAGACAGCCCAGTATGTTCATGAGCGTGGATTTACCGGAACCGGAGGCACCCGTCAGGGAAACAAACTCGCCATCCTCAATACGCAGGGATATGCCTTTGAGCACCGGCAGGTCTATCTCGCCCAGGTGGTATACCTTGGTGATATTTTTCAGCTCAATCATGGTCTGAAAACGGTTATGAGTTGCGAGCTATGGCTTACATGGGCGGGCCACCGGGGTGCGCATTGGCATTCTGACCGGGCTTGGCCTCCACCCCACCGGCTCCGCGCTGGCGGCGTTTGGGGCCATTCATGCCGAAGAGCCCGCCCTGCTGCTGCCCACCTTTGGCAGCCACGGCCGACACCGTGCGAACACCCGTTACCAGCATATCGCCGGCCTCCAGCGTCTCGCCGGGCAGCGGCGTCACAATGCTGCGGGTGCCATCGCTCTCGCCACGCAGTACCCGCACGGGAGCCACCTTATCCCCCTTCTTTACCCACACCATGGCGGGCTCGCCATCGGCAGCGGATTCGGGGCGCTCAGCGGCAGGTGCTTCGCCCTCAGCAGGACGAGGGCCGGGGCGGCGTACCTTATCTGCAAAGGCGGGGTCCACCTGCTCTTTGGTGGGGCGGAAGTCGAAAGCAGCCTCCGGCACCATGAGGCAGTCCTTCACCTCCTTCACAATGAAGTTGGCATTGGCGCTCATATACGGCAGCAGTTTGCGGTCAGGGTTCTCGATGTCCACCTCCACGATGTAGGTCACTACGTTGGAGGACATGGTAGCGTTCGGGCGAATCTTGTTCACCACGCCGGTAAAGCTTTCATTCGGCAGGGCATCCACCGTATAGCGCACCTCCTGCCCGGCGTGTACCTTGGCAATATCTGCCTCGTTCACACTGGCCCATATCTGCATCTTGCGAAGGTCGCGAGCCACCAGGAAAAGAGTGGTGGCACTCATATTGCTCACCACGGTCTGGCCCACGTTCACCTGGCGCACCACAATGGTGCCATCCACCGGGGTGGTGATACGGGTGTAGTCGCGGTTGCGCAGCTCGCTCTCCAGCATGGCATTGGCACTCTGCAACTGGGCTTCGGCATTAGCCAGCTGAGCCTGCGCACTCTCCAGAGAGGCTGCGGCATTCTCCGCCTGCGTGAGGTACTGGTCAAAGTCCATCTGGGAGAGGGCATCGCCCACACCCAGCTTTCTGGCGCGCTCCAGGTCGCGGTCTGCCTTCTTCTTGTTCACCTCTGCCTGGGAGATGTTGGCGTTGGCCGTCAGAATCTGAGCCTTGGCCTGGGCCACGCTGGCCTCGGCACGCTTAATATCCAGCTCCACGATGGTGTCATCAATACGGGCGAGCAACTGCCCGGCCTTCACCTCGCTACCGTAGTCCACACGGTTGCCTGCAAGGTCCACGCCGAACTCCTTAATCTCGCCCGTCACCTGGGCACCTACGTCCACCAGCTCCTGGGGTTCCAGCGTACCGGTGGCCTGCACCTTATTCACAAAGTTATCACGCACCACCTCCACAGTGCTGAAGGTGGTCATGCTGCCGGTATTGCTTCCCGGCCAATAATACCAGGCAGCCGCCCCGCCTCCGAGCACGGCCGCCCCCAATCCCCATTTCACGATTGCATTCATGGTGTAAATCTAACTCCTTCCTTTCTGCTTGTCAAGTTATTTTAACCCTAACAATACCCCGACTGGACGGGGCTGCATAACAAAGAACGGAACCACTCCATGAATTCTACATGAACAATGAAAGAAAAATTGTCATTTTTTAACTAAATGAATTTTATCAAAAACCCGGCACATCTTCGAAAAGTTTCACCGGGAAACGAGCGTTGGTTCGACGATGCAGATGGAGCAGCTCTCGTGCGTATTCCGCCTCATCTTCCGGAGCGCTTTCCAACAAGGCCCGAGCCGCCCCCCAATACTCGCTATGAAGTGCATACCAGAGAGCACTTTTTCCCGCCTTATCACGGGCGCCCCAGGGCACACCGGCCGCCAGCAGCGCGTGTACAGCTTCGCCGGTTCCGGCATACATAAGGGTTGTTTTCCCCTCCGAGCTTATCACCATAGGGTCTGCGCCGAACTCCAGCAGAATGTCCATGTGCTCCTTCCAACAACGCCAGCACTGCAAGGGGACACGACCATCCATATTCGGCTTGTTCGGGTCAGCACCGCCCTGCAACAGCACCCGGGCTGTACCTAAGCTGTCGCCATAATGGCACTCGCCACCAAAAACAGCACGATACAGGTAGGTATGGCCCTCCCGCTGCGGGTCTGATTCTCCGGTGCAGTAGCCATTCGGGTCAGCCCCACACTCCAGCGCCATCTTTGCCCAGACAGGAGCCCCGATATCCACGGCTTGTTCCATCATGGCAGCGGCTTGTGCCGCGGTGACCTTTTCGCCACGTTTCAGCGAAAAATAGGGGGCATACACGCTGCGTTCCCAATATGAGGCCTCTTCCAGCCCCTCCGGCACAGCCCCGGCCTGCAACAAGGCATATACCATGCCGGGCTTCGCGCTATGGCAATCATCGCCCAACAATCTTGCCAGCACCGACTTGTTGCCTACCCGGGCATTCGGATTGGCACCGGCGGCCAGTGACGTCTCCACGGCAGAGAGGTCTCTGGCCTCCACAGCCTGCAGCAACGCGGTAGTGGCGGACTCGCCTGCCGGCAGGGCAGGAGCTACCAGAGCAGTTGCACAAAAGAAAGGAATCTGGATGATTTTCATGCGAATATGGTGATGCTACATCAATAATACGCCAGAGAAAAGCTGTATCTTTCACAAACAGGTAAAAACATGAGCTCACCGGATACGCGGCGGAACAATTACCATCTTTCCTTTTCAGAATGCGAAATTGGTGTTCCGGGCGTCTCCCCATTCCGCCCGATAAATTGGAACTTGGAAGGGGAGCCGCGAGTCAACTTTCAATTTGCAGAGCGAATGGATTTCTTAGGGTTCATTATTCCAATGCGTCTTCGGCCGATATATCCATCGAGCAAGCTCTGCATAGCGGGAGACTCAGCCCACCCCAACGGGGTTCCGTTGGCAATGTCGCGGTGCAGCGGGTCCGCCCCGGCAGCAAGCAGAATACGGGCGCATTCCAGGGCATTCGAGCGAGCTGCATAAAAGAGCGGGCTCCAGTCGTCATACTCCTCCTCCAGGGCGGCGCCGCACTCCTCCAGCAAATAGCGTACAACCTCCGGCTGATTTGCATCGCACGCCCTGCAAAGAGTACGCCCCTCATTTGCCAGCATATCCGCCCCGGCGGCACGCAGCACACGCAGGCAATCCACACGACCGGCTTCTGCCGCGTAGTCTGCCAGGTTGTAACCGGTACCCTCGTCATAATCCGGAGAAACACCGGGCAGCTGCAACACGCGTTGCAACAAATCGGCTGGCCCGTGCTCGCACAATATCATGAGCAACAGGTAGTCTTCCGTCGCAGGGTCAGCGCCGGCCTCCAACAGAATATCTGCGGCCTGTACCCATCCGCATTGCACAGCATCCACGACGAGGGGCGCCCCAAACCAGATGAGGCGCAAATTCGGATTCGCGCCATTGGCCAGCGCCTCCCTCATACCATCGGCATCATGATTATGGTAAGCAATCAGCAGACATCCATCGGCGGGTTCCAGACAATCGAGGTAGCCCATCAACTCGGCCTCATCCAAGCGTCGAGCCTGCTCCGCATCCTTTGATGTTTCGGTGGGGGCGCAGTTCTTAAGATTTTCCTCGCACATGCGCTCCAGCTCATTTTCCACATGATTTCTGATAGCGGTCAGGCTCTGCCGATGCTGCGCTACTTCACGCATCAGTTCTTCAGTATCCCCGGCATTCATAAGGTTTTTCTTCACAATTTTCCTCCCGAGCCCGAGCCTCGCCCTGCAAGAACAGAACCAGATTCGACACCATAAAAAGCAACAACAGCCCCAGGCCGGCTACTCGTGCCCACACATAAAAACGCAGCATCCTCCCCCGCAGCAGCAAGGCTACCAGCAAGGCCACCAGATACGATGGCAAGGTGGCCAGCGGAGCCAGCATAATGAGCGCCATCCCCAGTCCATCCCCCAGAAAGGGCATGCAGAAATGTGCCGTAGGATAGGCGAAAAACCAGGCACCCACCAGCTGAAAAGCCCCCCAGATGACAGCCCGAAGCAACCGACTCTCCCCCGTAGAGGCACACATGAAAAACACCCCACACAAACCGGCGCCCCACCAGATGAAATTCAGCAGGCACCGCCCGCACTCTGTCACACACAGACTGTTTAGACCTTCCGCATAGAAAGCCGAATAGCGGGAGAAAAGGTAACAGACTATGCCATAAAAGAGCAGGAAAGCAATCGGGACGGCTGCAGACAGCCACGTCTCCGCCTTACTCCGACACACTCTCTCCGACATTTCGTTATTCATTTATTCAACTGTTCTATTCTTCTGTGGGAATATCCGTTATACGGAATGGCACCGACTGCCCCTTCGGCACGGGAGGGGGATAGAAAGGATGGTGAGCCACAAGAGTGGCGGTGCCGGTGGTGGGTGTATGGAATTGCAAGTGCCAGCGCGTGTAGCCATAACCATCATGCACGCACCCGGAGTCGGAACACACGCGGGACTCCTCGCAAAACTCCCCCGTAGAAGGCTGATAACTACGGTGGTAGCGGGTGTAGAGAGCACTGCCCGGATGACGCAGCGTATAGCTCACCTCATCACCATCCGCAAAATCGTAATGCTCGCCGCCCAGCTCGAGGCGTTTCCCGGCAAGCACCGAGTGGGACTGCACACAGCCCGCCATAGCAAGCGCGACAAAACAAAGGCTACAAACGGCATGATTTACAATCTTCATTTTCTGTTGTCTTTCTTTTTCAACTCAGCAAGAGCCTCCTGGGCAGCCTCGTGCCCGGCTGCAGCCGCCTTCTCGTACCATTCGCGTGCCAGGGTGAGATTCTTATGCAGGCCCAGCCCCTCAGCATACAGATAGCCCAGGAAATACTGCGCCTGCAGCATACCTCCCTTCGCGGCACGCATACACCACTCGGCAGCCATCTGTGGGTCGGCCTCTATTGCCTCGCCCTGCACATACAACACGCACAGTGCATATTCAGCCTCGGGGAGTTCCTGCTCTGCAGCAAGAGTGTACAGACGGAATGCCTCATCCGGGTCTTTCGTCAGCCCCAGTTTGCCTTCCTCATAAGCTTCACCCAACCGGAACTGAGCATCGGCACTCCCCAGTTCCACGCCCCGGCGGTAGCAATTGAGGGCTTCGGCCACATCCGCCTCCACACCGACGCCGAGTTCATACATCTTCCCCAAATTATACCACGCCACCAGCTTACCGCCCTCGGCCGCGCTCTGCATCCAGGAGAATGCCTCGTACTCATCTTGCTCCACGCCATCTCCCCGAACTAAAGCAAGAGCCAAGTTCAGCTGCGCACTCGGGTCACCCTTTTCCGCGGCTTTTCTAAAACAGGCAGCAGCCTTAGCCCCATCCACCGGCATGCCCTCGCCTTCGCTATACATAATTCCCAAATGGTAATAGGCAAGGGCATCGCCCAGCTCTGCTGCACGGGAGAACCAACGAAAAGCCTGAGAGTAATCTTGCTCCACCCCTTCGCCTACAGCATAACAACGCCCCAGATTACAGCAAGCCTCCATGTGCTCTAAATCGGCAGCAACCCGGTACCAATGCACGGCCTCGGCTGCATTTGCGGCAACCCCGCGCCCATTGTCATACATAAGGGCGAGATTATAAGCAGCAGTGGCAAGCCCCTGTTCGGCAGCCGCCCGGTACAGACGCGCCGCTTTTTCCGCATCCTCCTTCACGCCACGCCCACAGTCATACATAAATCCGAGGCAACTCTGAGCAAGGGCATAGCCCTGCTCTGCTGCTTTGGCATACCATTCTGCGGCTTGGGCGTAGCTCTGTTGCACGCCCTGGCCGTGGAAATAATGGAACCCCACTTCAAACTGAGCAGAGGCGTCGCCCAACTCAGCAGCACGACGGTACCAATAAACAGCCTGTTCGTCATCCTGCTGCACATTGTGCCCCAGGTCGTACCAATTCGCCAGCAGAATCTGAGCCTTTACATAGTCGGCTTCCGCGGCTCGGCGGTACCATTCCACAGCCAGCTGTTCATTTTGTTCCACGCCCTCGCCATGCTCATACGCACAGCCCATGTTGTACAGGGCAACAAAGTTTCCCAGCTCTGCGCCTTTACATGTCCACATGACAGCCTGCCTATCATCCTGCTCCACCCCATCACCGCTCGCATACGAGCACCCCAGATTGCAGCAAGCCTGTGCATTGTCCTGCTCCGCGGCCAGGCGATAAAGCCTCACCGCCTCGGCCTTATCCTTCTCTATCCCCATGCCGTAGTCATACATAACTCCCAAGCTGCACTGTGCCTGTGCATGCCCCTGTTCTGCTGCGCGGCGGTACCAATTGGCTGCAAAAGCCTTATCTTCTACCACACCATATCCATACTGATAATGACGCCCCAGTTCGTACTGAGATTCCATGCAGCCCTGCTCCGCAGCTTTGTCGTACCAACTGACGGCCTTGGTATAGTCTTGCTCCACCCCTTCGGCACAATCGTAGCACGTGCCCACATTGTACTGAGCATCGGCATCCCCGGCTTCCGCAGCACGCCGCCACCATGTAAAAGCTTCTTTACTGTCCTGCTCCACGCCCTCACCATCCGCATAGGCACAGCCCAGATTAAACTGAGCCAGAGCGTCCCCCTGCTCCGCAGCCAGACGCAACCAGTAGGCAGATTTGGCAAAATCCTGCTCCACACCTACGCCTTTATCATAACAGCGAGCCAACGCACACTGCGCCTCAGCATCTCCGGCTTCTGCATCCAGCCGGAGTTTTTCCATTTCATCAGGGGATATTTGTTGTTGCATGTCTGCATCTTACACCAGGCAACCTGCTATTACAAGGAAAAAGGAGAAGCAACACATATTCATGCTTGTTTTTCAGTATCATTTCCACTATCATAAACACAGACATGACCACAGAGACTCCGCAACAGCATGCAGCTATGAAACTCACCTTGCGCGACTCTTCGTTCTGTGAGTTCTACCTGGATGAAAACGAGCACCTCCTTTTCATCTTCGCCGATGGCTCAGAAATGGACTTCGTTGTCCATCCACCCACGGCCGAAAAAGTGGAGCCTCTTCTGGCAAAACTGGGCATCGAATGGGAAAAACGCTTCATGCTCCATTTCGATTCCCATATCCTCTACCCGCCTCAATACGCCGGCCAGAAATATTACGATGAAGGTGCGCGTTGGCATAATTAGCTCTGCAAATTGAAAGTTGTCGGGCGAGCGAAGCGAGCGGAATTTGTGAGCCTCGCCGCATGGCGAGGCGGCATATGGTAGCCCAGGGCTTCAGCCCTGGGGTGGAGACGTATCAATATGGGAACCCCGACGCAAGGAGGGGTGGCATAATGCCCATGCTTCAATATGTAGCATCGCTTTTCCGTCTCCGGGCTCACGCCCTACGCCGTGACAGGGTGCCACCCCACCATCCGGTGGGGTTCGTATTGATTTTTT
>JAFQGF010000006.1 GCA_017415555.1 Akkermansia sp. | reverse complement strand
TGGCATGGGTGGCATGGGTGGCATGATGTAAGCTCGCCCCCATTGCACAGAGCAATTGAAACATCACAGCCCCGCCTTCTCCGGAAGCGCGGGGCTCTTTTTTCTCATTTGTATTGATTTTGCCGGGTTTTCACCATTCTTTTTCCGGCTCTATCACTCACTATTTCTCCTCGTCCTGCTCTGCGGGGGCGGAGGGGCGGCGGAAGAGGAAATAAAGGAAAGTGGAAAGCACGCCAATATCATCCAGCCAGCCAATAAAGGGGAACCAATCCGGGATAACATCGAAAGGGGAAACGATGTAGAGGACTGCGAGAATGGCCAGAATGATATTGCGGGGGCTACGGGCATTGCCCTTACGGAGTTTTTCGAAAGCGCGAGTAGCGGTACTGACGCGGTTGGGGTCTAATTTCATCGGGGAGGGGTGTTTTTGCGTGGGGAAGCTTTGCGCTTGCGGCGGCGCGCAGAGCTGCGCGGCCTTGGAGTCTCGTACTTTTTGAGGTGAACCTGCACCAGCAAGAGCGCAAACATAGAGGCGGCACTCACCTCCACCGCTGCACTCGCCGCCACGGCCTCAGCCAGCTGCACCATTTTCTGCACAATGGAGGAATACTCCTCAGCATCGAGATCCGGCAGGGCATCCTCCAACAGGCCATGCATATCCACCAGCATGCGATAGAGCTGCAGCCAGTTGTCCTCCGGGCCGGCAGGCAACGTCTGCATAATGCTGTCAGGCAGGGCATCCAGCAGTCGCTCAGCCTTGTGTAGCAGGCGCTGCTGCTCACGGGAGAGAGTACGATTGTGGCGTGCTGCATCGAGGATAAAGCGTACATGCGTAGCAAGCTCGCCATGAGCCTCCAACACTGTCACGGGAACATGATTGACCACGGCCCAGTCTCCACCCCGACGAGCTGCTGCACCGAAGAGGCGCATCAGCACATCCTTTCGTCCCTGGGGCGTGAGTGGTTCCCGTTCAAACAGCATTGCCTGCGCATATTAGCAAGCATTCTACACATTTTCAAGCCTAAATCGCGACTTCGGCTTGCAAAATCAACAGAAATATGTTAAAATAACCACAGCATGAAATTCACCGAAAAACTCCAGGCTCGTATCAACACCACCCGCTCAGCACTCTGCGTGGGACTCGACCCCCGCCCGCAAACGGAAAACATGAACGAACTGGCCGACTGGCTGCGTAAAGTAGTGGCAGAGACTGCCCCCTACACGGCAGCCTACAAGCCGAACATTGCCTACTTCGAAGCCATGGGGTTGCCCGGTCTGAAGGTACTGGAGGAACTGCTGCCCGATATGCCCGCGGACATTCCGGTGATTCTGGATGCGAAGCGCGGCGACATCGGAGAAACGCAGAAGTACTATGCCCAAGCTTACTTTGAGCGCATGCAGGTGGATGCCGTAACACTGAACCCCTTCATGGGCTACGACATACTGGAGCCCTTCCTGAGCCACCCCGGCAAGGCCGTATACCTGCTGGCCGTGACCTCCAACGCCGGGTCCGCCGATATCGAGCGCCGCGTGCTGGCCGATGGACGCAAGGTCTACCAGCTCGTGGGAGACATGGTGGAACGCGCTCGCGCCGAAGGAGCCGCCACTGAGGTGGGCATGGTGATGGGTCTGACCAACGCCAGCGCCGAGCTGATGGCAGAACTGCCGGATGCCCCCCTGCTCATCCCCGGCCTGGGAGCCCAGGGCGGCGACCTGACGGCACTGACAGGGGGCACTCGCGTGGCACCACCCGTCATCAACGTATCCCGTGGCATTCTATACCGCGACCCGGAGCTGAGCTTTGCCGAGCGAGCCGAGAAATACGCCCTGCAGATTCGCGCAGCTCTTGGCCTGTAACGTATCCACCAGCATACTGCCATGAAACAGTACCTCGAGCTGCTGGACGATGTGCTCACCAACGGTGTAGGGCGAGATGACCGCACCGGCACGGGCACCATCGGTGTGTTCGGCCGCCAGGCACGCTTCGACCTGCGCCGGGGCTTCCCCTGCCTCACCACCAAGAAGCTGCACCTGCGCTCCATCATCTACGAGCTGCTCTGGTTTCTGAAAGGCAGCACCAATGTGCGTTACCTGCAGGAGCATGGTGTGAGCATCTGGGACGAGTGGGCCGATGAAAACGGTGACCTCGGCCCCGTCTATGGCAGCCAGTGGCGCAAGTGGCCGGATGGTGCGGGCGGCAGTATCGACCAGATAGCCAAACTCATTGACGGGCTGAAGAATAACCCCTGGAGCCGCCGCCATATCGTTACTGCCTGGAATGTGGCGGAGGTAGATAACATGGCTCTGCCTCCTTGCCACTGCCTGTACCAGTTCTGCGTTATCCCTGCACAGAAGGAGGGCGAGAAACACGGGCTGAGCCTGCAGCTCTACCAGCGCAGCTGCGACCTCTTCCTGGGGGTGCCCTTCAACATTGCCAGCTATGCCCTGCTGCTCCTGATGGTGGCACAGGTTTGTGGCTACGAGGCACGCGAGTTCGTCCATACCTTCGGCGACCTGCATCTCTACAAGAATCACCTGGAGCAGGCGCGCCTGCAGCTCACCCGCGAGCCGCGCCCCCTGCCCACCATGCGCCTTAACCCGGCCATCACCGCCATCGATGGCTTCGACTACGAGGACTTCACGCTGGAGAACTACGACCCGCACCCCCACATCAAAGCCCCCATCTCCGTATGACCCCGACTTACACCGGCGTGGTTGCCATGGCAGCAAACCGCGCCATCGGCCTGAATAACACCATGCCATGGCACTTGAGCGAGGATCTCAAACTCTTCAAACGCCTCACCATGGGGCACCCCATCCTGATGGGGCGCAAGACCTGGCAGAGCCTGGGGCGTCCTCTGCCGGGGCGCCAGAATATCGTGCTGACGCGGGATGCGGATTTTGTGGCCGAGGGAGCTACCATCATCCACGACATTGCGGAGCTGGAAGAGCTGGAGCTGATGGACAGCGAAGTGATGGTAATAGGCGGTGCTCAGATTTACGCGCTGATGCTCCCGCACATGCGCGGCATCTATGTGTCCGAAGTGCATGGGGAATGGTCGGCGGACACCTTCTTCCCGCCCTTCCGGGAGCACTTCCCACAGCGCGAAATGCTGGAACATTTCGAGGGCTTTGACTCCGTACTCTATACTCGATAACCGGATTCACCATGAAGCACCTCCCTACCCTTCTCGCGGCCATAGTACTATCCATGCCCGCCTTTGCAACAAGCACATGGCACACGGATTTTGCCACAGCGCAGAAACTGGCGAAGGCTGAGAATAAGCCCATCGTACTGGACTTTACCGGCTCAGACTGGTGCGGCTGGTGCATCACCATGCGCAGACAAGTGCTGGACACACCGGAGTTCCTGGCCTACGCCCGGGAGACTTTTGTGCTCATGGAAGTGGATTTGCCACACAACACCGCAAAAATGACGCCGCAGCAACTACAGCAGAACAGAGAGCTGATGCAGCGCTACCAGGTCGAGGTGTTCCCCACCGTTCTTGTTATTTCGCCGGACGGAGAGCTGCTTGGTGGCTTTGCCGGAGGACGCACGGATTTGCCATCGGTCCGCCAGCCTTTGGAATTGGCCTGCACCAATGCTGCTCTGCTGCAGCAGGCTGCAACTCAGAACGGCACGGAAAAAGCCGAAACACTCCATCGTTTTTACCGGAACATCCCCGCTCGCTTCCGTAAAAACATGCCGGAACTTGCCAAACAAATTGCGGCACTGGATCCGCAGAATGTCACCGGTATCCATACCGAGCTGCAGGAACTCGCCGTTGTGCAGGACATCACCGACCGCACACGCACCATGAACAACGACGAGGCTATACCCGTCATCACCGAGGCTTTGCCCGAGGTTTCAGGCACACGGCGGGACAACCTGCTGCGCATGCTCTCCGAGCGCCTGAACAGCCGTATCCAGCACCTGCGAGAGAATGCGGACACGCTTGCGGACATCGAAGCCATGCGGCAGGATAACCTGCTGCTTATCCGCTACTGCGTGCCCGAGAAGAGTCAATACTTCGCCCGCGAACGCGTCAACTCCCTATTCTGCAATCCGCAAGAGCTGCTGGAACAACTGCGACACGAACGGGAAGAGCGCCTTAAATACAAGAAATAACCACACACACCACCATGAAACTGCCCCTATTAAGTCCCCTGCTCGCCACCACCATCCTCTGCACCGCCGCAGAACAACCGGAAGTCGTTCTGACCAGTGTATACTTGCAACAGAGTGTGCCGGGATGGGCTATCTACCCGGACGATGAAGACGAAAGCATGTTCGATGAACCGGAAAATTCCGACCACATGATAATCAAGCTCTGTGTCCGGGGTGACTTCCTACCCGAAGCAACGAAACAAGCCCCCACAGAAGCAGACTATGCCGTGAACGAGGAGGACGAATGGGATGACTGGGAAGATGAAGAGGAGGAGAGCAAACCGACGCTCACAAACGTCTCCTTCAATGGAACGCTGACAGACGCCAACGGCAACGTGCTGCACACAGGAGAACTACAGAATATGTTTGAGCACACCGAGGGAAATATCCTGTGGTGGAGTATATTTGCCGACAAACTGCCCGATACCATGCAACTGCAACTCAAGGGCACCCTCAGCCTTACCGCCTGGAGTGCAGAATGCGAGTACACAGAGCCTGTTCGTCTCCGCAAAACAGCAGAAAATTATTACTGGGCAAAGGTGCGGGACTACAACATCATCCTCGAAACGAATGTTCCCACAGATGAGGAAGAGCCGGAGGAAGATGAGGAAGAGGAAGAATACCCCTTCGATGAGGTAAATGGGGATGAGTTACCAGAGCCAGTGGAAAAAACACGCCCGGCAAAGCGAACCGCCGTGTTGCGTATTGAGGGAGATGCTGACATGCTGCTCTGCGTAAAAGGTCTGAGCATCTGCGGAAAGGATGACGATTTTCTGAGTTACTCCTCTGCTGTTTACAATTCGGCTGACGGCTGCATCCGCTTTGAAGATAACGACCTTGCCCCCGAACACACATATCAGCTGGACATCCCCCGGCACAAGATAGAACACAGGATTGAGCTCAACCAGCCCCTCTATCTGAACGGCAAAAAGTGATGGAATTGCAAATCATTTTGCATGAAAGGATGTGGCTTCCTGCGGCGTATTGATAAGAAGAAGAAGAAAAATTGCCGATTTCATTGAATTTTTCTTCGCGGAAAACGCCTGTAGAGGTATATAAGAGCAAATCACGACCACCGGACCCATGAACAACACCCCCTATACCCTGACTGCCCTGGCCCTGCTGAGCTGCGGCGCAGCCATAGCCTGCCCCTGTGATGGCGGAGCAGCCCCTGAAGTTCCCGCTATCACTTCACCGGACGACATCAAACGCGATGGCAGCACTCTGCTGCACGAAATCTGCAAACAAGGAGGCACCCCGGAGCTTATCCGCCTACTCGTTGACTATGGAGCGGATGTTAACCGACCGCAGGACACCGAACGGGGCGACACCGCACTCATGCTGCTGGTCGCCTACGGCAAGGGGGATGTAACCAACAGCGTGCGGACTTTGTTGAGTCTGGGCGCTGACCCGCTTCTGCTCAACAAACAGGGAAAATCCGCCCTGCACCAGGCCTGGGGACGGGATATGAAAGAGGTGGAGCAGCTGCTGGAGGCGCACATCTATGCCGTGTTAAAACAAGGCGAGCAAAAGGGAGAAAGAGAGCTCATCCGAAAGGCGATAGCTGCGGGGGCGGACATTAACCGCCCGGATGAATTCAACTCCACACCACTGAGTCGCACATACTTCTCCAACAACATCGGACTGGCCGAGTTCCTGCTGGGACTGGGTGCCAATCCCAACCTGCGCCCGCAGGTGAATGGCCGCCACTCTGCCCTGCCCTTCGTCCAATGCCAGAAGCACGACAGCACCGCCATGATTGAGCTACTGCACCGCCATGGACTGGACATCAACGCACGGGGACACCTGGGAGACCGCTATCTCATCTCCGCCGCCAACGGCAACACCCTCCACACCCGTTGGGCTCTTGAACATGGAGCAGACGCCACGCAGACAGACAGCCAGGGACGCAGTGCCCTCATGGCCGCGACCACAGCGGAAATTGCCGGGTTGCTGCTGGCAGCCGCTCCGCAGATGCTGAGCCACACAGATGAGGATGGTAACACAGCCATGCACCATGCCGCCATGAAAGGCTCAGTTAGCCCGGAGCATGCCGGAATGCTCTGGACAATAAGGCACAAGACAGCCGATGGCAAAACCATCGGCAGCTACAAAAGCGGCACAGGCGCCAGACCTCTGGAAGTATGCAGCCTGCTGCACCAAGCGGGTCTGGGAGTGAATGATACAAACAACGCCGGACAAACTCCTCTCATGCTTGCTGCTGAAACGGGAGATGCGGCACTGTGCCGCTGCCTGATGGACTTGGGGGCAGATATCAGCCGGGTTGACTCAGCAAACCGCACGGCTCTGAGCTACGCCCAACGCTCTGCCAATGAGAAACTTATCACCCTTCTGCGCAACAGTGGAACCCCGGCCGGAGCAGAAGAAGAGTTGTTGCAGGCGGCAGCTGCCGGAGATTTGAAAAAAGTCTCACAACTGCTGCATAACGGCCTTAGTACAGAGGATAAAATCGTCTTTACCGCTCTGGAGAAGGCCGTTTTTTCCGGGCAGGAAGAAATAGCCCGCCTGCTGGTACTACATGGAGCCGACATACACACGAAGAATGCGGCCGGGCAACACCTCCTGCAAACAGCCATCGAAGCCAACAACCGTCCTGCAACGGAAATGTTGCTGCGCCTCGGAGCCAGCCCTTATCATACCGGGCGCCTGGCTAATATAAAACAAGGAGGTAATGCCATGGCGACTGCCGTAGGAGCCGGGCACATTGAGATGATGCAACTGCTGCTCGACCACGGCATGCAGCTGAAGAAGCACCCCCACGACACCGGAGCGGCTCTGAATCTGGCCGCCCGACTGGGACGCGCCGACATGCTCAACCTGCTTCTGGACAATGGAGCAAACATAGAAGGCGGAGTAAATGATTCCGGACGCACAGCCTTGCACACGGCTGTTACAGCGGGGCAGACGCACATCGTGCAGCTGCTGCTGGAACGTGGTGTGCAGCCGGAAAAACGCAACGGCGAGATTCTGCGGGAAGCCATCATAAAAAGAAACCCGGACATCGTCCGCCTGCTGCTGGCAGCCGGAGCTGATGCCAACCGCACCGACAACTACAACCGTAATGTTCTCAGCGAGGCTGCCTGCTTCAACCCGCCGGAGGTTATCGACATGCTCATCAAAGCCGGCGCGAATGTTAACCTCGTCTCAGCCGACCACTTCCGCAGCACCCCGCTCATCAGCGCCTGCAAGCTCCAGAAACAGGATCCTGTGGAGGTGGTACGCCTGCTGCTGGCAGCCGGTGCTGATGCCTCTGTGAAAGATGCCAACGGAAAAACCGCCCTGGATTATGCCACGGAACGCGGCCACACACAAACCGCAAAACTCCTGCAGCAAGCCAATGTAAGAGAGTAACACACAGAATTTCCACCTCCGCAACAGAGATTTGACTTCACAAATGAGCCACAAGATGATATAATGCCCCCATGGCTAATAAACCCGTAGTTCTGATTATTCGTGACGGCTGGGGCCGCAACCCGCAGGGGCCGGAGGCTGCCAGGCAGACGGGCGATGCTACAGTGCTCGCCAATACTCCTTTCACTGACAAGCTGCTGGCCACCTGCCCGCACTCCATGCTTGGCGCCAGCGGTCAGGATGTTGGTCTTCCCGATGGACAGATGGGCAACTCCGAGGTGGGCCACCTGAATCTGGGTGCCGGCCGAGTGGTGTTCCAGGATCTCTGCCGCATCACCAACGCCATCAACGATGGGTCTCTGGCCAAGAACCCCGTCATTACCGAGGCTTTTGCCAAGGCCGCAGGCACACGCCTGCACCTGCTCGGTCTGGTGTCCGATGGTGGCGTGCACTCCCACATTGATCACCTCATCGGCGTGGTTAAAATTGCTGCCGAGGCCGGTGTGAAAGACATCATGATTCATGCCATCACCGATGGCCGCGACACCGATCCCAAGAGCGGTGCCGGTTACCTCCGCCAGCTGCAGGAGGCCGTGGCTCCCTATGGTGCCAAAATTGCAACAGTGGTGGGCCGTTTCTACGCCATGGATCGCGACAAGCGTTGGGATCGTGTGCAGGTGGGTTGGAATGCCATCGTGCTGGGCAAGGGTGAGCAGTGCACCTGCTCCCCCGCTGAATATGCAGAGAAGAGCTATGAGGGCGGCGTAACCGACGAGTTCCTGAAGCCTGCCATCTTCTGCGAGGGCGACACCCAGCGCGTACGCGACGAGGACGTGGTGTTCTTCTTCAACTTCCGTGCCGACCGTGCCCGCGAGCTTTCCCGTGCTTTCATCTACGACGACTTCGATGGCTTTGAGCGCGGTGCTCACCCGCATGTGCACTACATCACCATGTCTGAGTACGAGGCCTGCTACCCCACTCCCGTGGTGTTTGAGCAGGAGCAGCTCACCAACATTCTGGGCGAGGTGATTGCCGCCGCTGGTCTGAAGCAGCTCCGCATCGCCGAGACGGAAAAGTATGCCCACGTGACATTCTTCTTCAACGGTGGCGTCGAGACTCAGTTCGAGGGCGAAGACCGCATCCTTGTTCCCTCCCCCCGCGAGGTGGCTACCTACGACCAGAAGCCCCAGATGAGCGTGGGCGAAGTGGCCGACAAGTTTGTGGACGCCATTGCCAACTACGACATCGCCATCATGAACTTCGCCAATCCGGACATGGTGGGTCACACCGGTTTCCTGGAAGCCGGCATCACTGCATGCGAGGCTGTCGACAAGGCTCTGGAGAAGAGTGTGAACAAGATTCTCGAGCTTGGCGGCTGCTGTCTCATCTGCGCCGACCACGGCAACTGCGAGAACATGCTCAACCCTGACGGCTCCCCCAACACCGCCCACACCACCAACCTGGTGGACCTCATTTACTGTGGCCCCGACCAAGACCAGGTGAAGATGAGCGATGGCATCCTGGCCGACATCTCCCCCACCCTGCTCAGCCTCCTCGGCATCGCTCAGCCTGCCGAGATGACCGGCCACAGCTTGGTGACCAAGTAAAGAAATATTCCCATTTCCTACACACAGGGCGGTTGCAAAACCGCCCTGTTTTTTTTTACTCAAAGCAAAGGCATACGCCCCCCCCACAACAATATTCCAAAAGCCAACGGAGCAATAAATTGGAATTGGGCGAACTGACATGCGAGCCATCAGGCGAGCGGAATTTGTGAGCCTCGCCGCATGGCGAGGCGGCATATGGTAGCCCAGGGCTTCAGCCCTGGGGTAGAGACGTATAAATATGGGAACCCCGACGCAAGGAGGGGTGGCATAATGCCCATGCTTCAATGTTTAGCATCGCTTTGTGCCACCCCACCATCCGGTGGGGTTCGGTTTGTTTTTTCGCTATACCCACGGGTTTCGTTCGCGTTGCTCACTCCACCCGTGGCTATTTTATGCCGCCTCGCCGTTCGGCGAGGCTCTTAAATTCTGCTCGCCTGACGGCTCGCATTACTTCGCCCAATTTCAAATTATCTCGGCCGTATTTTATCTCGCAGAGGTATACTCACCGGCTCCAGCCCTGCATAAGGTAGAGCTGACAATTGACGCAGCGGGAGGGGCTGCCATCGGCGGGGGTAAAGTGCAGCTCCCAGACGGAGGCGTAGTACTCCCCCCACTCGCCGCTGTAAACGGTAAACTCCTCTTCGGCTGCAATACGGCAGAGATTGCGGAAGGAACTCGGGCTGTATTCCTTGTCCCAAACATTTCTCAGAGAAAGGCTTTTTCCCTGAGTATACTCGTGCGCCTGCACAGAAAAACACCCCGCGGGGTAGTCCTTCGGTGCGATAATCAGCATACTGTACATGCCGGGCTGGAAACCTTCAGACAACACAATCACCGGTTTATCCGGGAGAGGCGGCACCATGGCATCCAGCCCGGCCACAGTGGGGTTGGCAGCCAACGGAGCAAGGTGAGCATCCAGCAGCCGAGCGCGTTTGAAATCGAATTCATCTTCCACAAGCAACTTCCAACCATTGGATAAGAGCTTTCCCTTTTTCTCTTCATTCCACGAGTGGAATGCGCCTGTCGGCAAAATGGACTCATCCTCATGACGGAGAAGCTCCAAATACGGCGCTTTGGTGCCGGGAGTAAGGGCACGGTGGCACATTGCACGCAGCTTGTATTCCAGCAGCAGCTCCGGAGCCTCGGCGGCCAGCTTCTCCAGATTCGGCAGCGAGGCGGACAATTGTTCTTCGGCAGAAGATGGAAGCGAGGTCTCCTCCCGGCACAAATCAGCCCATTTTTCCACCACGGGCGGCAATGAAGTATTGTTAAAAGAGCAGTTGAAACTAAAGCCGACAGGCACAGCCATGCCCGGATTTTTCTCCGGGGCCAGTTCCTCGGGCACGCTGATTCCGAGCGTAAAATCGTCAAAATCACCCAGGCCGGAGAAAATGCTGCCTACCCCCACACATATCAACATCACAAAACCGGCAAGGCAAGACCACAACCAAGCCAGCCACACAGCCTTCTGCTTCCGCACCAGACGCACCACTGTGCGCACAAACAACCACAGAGGAAGCACCAAAAACAGACAAAGCTGAATCAGCGCCACATAGTCCAGCCAATGTGCCAGCTTGCTCCGCAGCTCTATCGGCTTTCCTATGCTGGCATCACACAGCTGCACAACCAGAAATGCGCAGCAGAGACTGCCCAAAGCTACCAGAAGGGGCACCACCCAGGTTTTGCAGACTCCTGTGCGTATATAATTCCACACTTTCATATACCTCCGCATCTCTTTTTTAATCCATTACCCAAAACACGCGTCCACCCTTACCATCCGGGCGGCAATTCAACTCGCAGGAGCCATTGGGCCACCAGCGCGGTTCGGACTTTGCGGCGGCACCATCCTGCATGAACAAAAACTCCTGAGTCATCAGTATACCTGTGGACAACAGGATACCACCAAACAAGGCCAGCAACAGACAGAGAAAGCTCCGGCAACGGAAACGGCGCAGCAACAGCCACGCAGGTAACGTCAGTAGCGGCAGGACAATCAGCGCCACCGTCATGGCATGCGCCAGAATTCTTCTCCACGGCAGCAGCAGCACAAACTCATTGCAGCATTGCCACAAACCGCAGGAAAACAGAAAGCTCAGCATCAGAACGAGCAGAGAAACAGCGGCAATGAGGAGTTTTAATTTCATCTCTTTACTTGTGCTTCAAGAAGTTCCACGCAGGCGGCATGACCAACTTTCCGGGCATAATCAAGTGCCGTTTTGCCTTGATATATGACCTCCAGACACCATTTACTATCGGTGACAGCTTGGGCATCGGCGCCACGGCGCAACAGCAGCCGCACCATCTCCACATCCCCATTACAGGCGGCTTCCATCAGGGGAGTTCTCCCCTCCATCACAATGCGGCTTTCTATATCCGCCCCGGCCTCCAGCAGCAACTCCACGATGCGGTATCGTTTCAGAAAAACAGCCAGATGCAGTGGTGTATAACCTTCCACAGCTCGGTAGCCCTGCTCCGTTCCCGGACAAAGCTCGACGGCCATGGTTTCTACCCTCTTTTCTGCATCCGCGCCCAGGGCCAGACACTGTTTCACACCTTCCTCATCACCCTCAGAAATACAGTATTGCAAGGGTGTATAGGTTCTCTGGCCGGTTTCGCTGCTGATAAGCCCGCTATCATTCACATTCTCCGGGGTAAGCTCATCCTTCTGCAACTCTATAACATACCCCCTCCCGTCCTGGTAGTACCATCGAAAGGCGGCTTCCGCATAAACCTCACGGGGCGGCCACAGCAGAACAGTCGCAGCCACAGCAAGCAGCAGCAAAGCAAGAATGATAAGTTTTCTCTTCATCTCACTATATCAGGCGCATGCCGAAGATTTTTTTTCGACAATTCGCACTTTTTTTATTTTTTCTGTTGCTCGCGGAGCTTAGCCTGAATGCCACGCAAAAAGACACTTTCCAGCGAATTACGGGCGGGCGTGGCGGAAACAAACGCAGACCCGGCCAGTTCGCGGAGCTTGTCCAGCAGTTCCGGGGAGGGGTTTTGCAGGGTGAGCTCGGTACGGGTGTTATCGCGGGTAAGTTCCTCCATAGAGCCCTCCGCAATCATCACTCCCCGGTAGAGAATTCCCACTCGGTCGCAAATCTCCTGCACCTGCTCCAGGAGGTGGGAGCAGAGGAAAACCGTCATCCCCTGCTCTTTGAGGTTGAGGATAATATCCCGGATAGCACGGGAGCCGATGGGATCCACGCCGGCGGTGGGTTCATCCAGCACCAACAGGCGCGGGCGCTGCACCAGTGCCTGCGCCAGCCCCACTCGCTGCAGCATGCCCTTGGAATAGCCGCCAAGGCGACGATGCGCCGCCTCAGTCAACCCGGCCAGCTCCAGCATTTCCTGGGTGCGCGCCCTCAGCTCGGCACCGCGAAGGCCGCACAGGCGACCATAAAAACGCACGGTTTCCTCACCAGTCAGGAACTTGTAGAAATACGGGTTTTCGGGCAGGAAGCCTATCTCGCGCCGATTGGAAGCTGCTGTGGCAGGTTTTCCGAACACGCGGCAGCTGCCGGCATCCGGAGCCAGCAGGCCGACCAGAGCCTTCATGATGGTACTTTTGCCCGAGCCGTTGGGGCCGATGAGACCATAGACGCCACCGCGGGGTATGCTGAGGCTCACGCCCTTCACCGCGTACACACCGCCCTTTCCCCAGTGACCGGGAAAAGTCTTGTGGATATCCTGAATCTCAACGGCGTTCATGGAATGCACTTATTCTGCTGCGGCCATAAGGCGCAGGAGGTTCTCAGCCATGGTGATACCCTTCTCGAATATCTCCACGCGCATATTCTCATTGGGGGAGTGAATGCGGGCATCCGGCAGGTCCATCCCCAGGAAGATGGCGTCCTTACCCAGCACCTTGCTCACCTCAGCAATGATGGGGATGGAGCCTCCCTCACGCACCAGCACGGGCGGGTTGCCGAAGGTCATCTCCAACGCCTGCTGAGCAGCCTTGCCCCAGGCAGAATGAGGATCGCTCAGGTAGGCCTCGCCGCCATGCTGGCGGGTAAACTTCATGCGTACACTCGGCGGACACACCTTGCGGAAGTGGGCTTCCACTTTATCCAGAATATCCTCCGGATTCTGCCCGGGTACCAGTCGGCAGCTCATCTTAGCCAGAGCCTTAGTGGGGATAACAGTCTTGGAACCCTCGCCCTCGTAGCCACCGGAAATACCATTGAGCTCGAAGGTGGGGCGGGCATAGACACACTCTGCTCCGGTGTAGCCGGTCTCGGTGCGCAGCTCGGGCACGCCGGTCAGCTCAGCCAGCTCGGCATTGCTCATACCGGGCACACGGCGCCAGCTCTCGCGCTCCCAGTCGGCAATATCACTCACGCCATCGTAGAAGCCCTCCACTGTGACGTGATTGTCAGCATCGTGTGTGGAAGCCACCATCTCACAGAGCGTAGTGATGGGATTGGCCACAGCGCCACCGAACACGCCGGAGTGCAGGTCCATACAGGGAGCGCTCACCTCCAGCTCGAAGCAGCAGAGTCCCTTCAGACCATAGGACAATGAGGGAACATCCGGAGCAGCCATGCCGGTATCGCTCACCACAATCACATCGCAAGCCAGCAGCTCTTTAGCCTCCGGCTTCTGCATGAACTCGAAGAGGCTGGTGCTGCCACGCTCCTCCTCGCCTTCCAGCAGGAAAATCACATTGAGCGGCAGGGCTCCATCCTTGCGGATAATCTCCTCCACGCCCAGAATGTGAGCCATGATTTCGCCCTTATCGTCGGAAGCGCCACGGGCATACACGCGGCCATCGCGCACTTCCGGCTTAAAGGGGTCGCTGTGCCACTCATTGAGCGGGTCCACGGGCATCACATCGTAATGGCCGTAAATCAACACCGTAGGCTTGCCCTCCACACGGGGGCTGTGAGCCACCACAATGGGGTGAATTGCAGTCATGTGCTTCACGGCATCAAAGCCGAGTGAAGAAAGTTTATTCACCAGGAAATCGGCACAACGCTCCACCTCCGGGGCGTACTCAGTCGCGGCAGAAACACTCGGAATACTCAGAAAAGCGAAAAGGTCATCCAGCTTGCTCATGGCACTCATTCTACCGCACGCCCCACCGCGATGCAAGGCAAATTGGCGCAAAGTACGCCATACGGAGCCATTGACGCTTGAATTGTGAAGCAGAAAAGTGTAAAATCGCCGTGCATGCAGAACATCGGAGAGGAAAACACCACAAACTACCAGCCGGTGGGAGGCTGGGGCGAAGGAGCGCGCTTCCTGCTTACAGCAGCCTGCGCCATTGTCGTGCTGTTCGGGCTCAGAGAAGCCCGGGATTTGCTCGTTCCCATTGTAATGGCAGTATTTCTGGCTGTCATCAGCTATTCTGTCACGGATATCCTGCGGCGTTGGTTGCGATTTCCGCACTGGCTGGCAGTGTTTTTCACCGTAGTGGTGGATGCCGGCATTATCTATGCCGCAGGCTCGCTGGTGAAATACCTGGCCTCCGACATGAAAGCAACACTGGAGGGCGATTTCATGGTGCAGATGGAGGCCAAATACCAGTCCATCATGCAATTTCTGCAGGAGTGGGGCTACGGAGCAGAGGCCCAGCAGTTTATCCACAACCCGCAGGAATACATTAACCCCAAGGTGATTCTCTCAATATCGCAGGCTCTGGGTAGCCAGGTCATAGCCATGACATCCGTAACGACGCTCGTTCTCGTGCTCATGACATTCCTGCTGGGAGAAGCGCCGCTCTTTATGCGCAACTTCCGGGCTATGCCCAACAGTGGAAAGGGCAAGGAAAAAGTCATCAGCGCACTCAAAGGCATCCAGCGTTACCTTTTCATCAAGACGATTGCCAGCACCTGCACCGGCCTGCTGGCCTGGTGGCTGTGCCATGGCTGGAATGTCCCCTTTGCCTTTCTGTGGGGGCTTGTGGCTTTCCTGCTGAACTACATACCCACTATCGGTTCCATTGTAGCAGCCATTCCGCCCATCGTGCTGGCCTTTGTGCTGGGGGATCTGGGCGATGGACTCATCGTAGCCGCAGGGTACATTTTCATCAACTTCATGATAGGCAATGGGATTGAACCTCTTTTCCTGGGACGCCAGTTCGGCATCGCCACCTCTGTAGTGTTGCTTTCCGTGCTGCTGTGGGGCTGGGTTTGGGGCCCCTGCGGCATGCTGCTGGCCGTGCCCATCTCTGTGATGATAAAGCTGGCACTGGAGAACTCCCACGACCTCGCCTGGGTAGCGGCGCTCATCGATGACAACGCCAAGCCCTCCTCAGAGGATATCAAAGACAACAAGTTTAATTAAAACCAACATCAACATAACATTATGCATTCATTCGCATACAACAACGGCAGCCTCTGCTGCGAGGGCGTCAACCTTGCAGACATTGCCGCCGCCGTTGGCACCCCTACGTTTGTCTACAGCCGTAAGACCATCATGGACGACCTTGCCGAGCTACAGCGCGAGCTGGCCCCGCTGGATGCCCATGTGGCCTACGCCGTCAAAGCCTGCTCCAACAAAGCCATTCTCAATCTCATGGCCGCACAGGGCGTGGGCTTCGACATCGTATCCGGAGGCGAGCTTTGGCGTGTGGTGAACGCCGGTGGAGACCCCACCCAGTGCACCTATGCCGGCGTAGGTAAAACCGAGGCTGAAATTCGCTATGCTCTCTCACTGAACATCTACTGCTTCAACTGCGAAAGCGAGAACGAGCTGCGCGAGATTAACCGCATTGCCGGCGAGATGGGCGTGAAAGCCCCTGTAGCCGTCCGTGTGAATCCCCATGTGGATGCCCACACACACAAGTACATCACCACCGGAACCAATGAAAACAAGTTCGGTGTGGACATCACCCGCATCGAAGAGCTCTATGCAACTATCGCCGCAGAAATGCCGCACCTCACCATCCGCGGGTTGCAGATGCACATCGGCTCACAACTCACCGAGATAGAGCCCTTTGTAAATGCCATAAAGAAGGTTGCCCCCATTGCCACAAAATTCAAGCAGCTCTACAACATTGAGTTCTGGAGCATCGGCGGTGGTATCGGCATTGTGTACGACGGCTGCCTGGCCTCCGGCAAGGAGGAGTGGTGGGCCGAACACCCGGAACAGATTACTCTCAAGAGCTATGCAAAGGCCATCGTTCCCCTGCTGCAGCCGCTGGGGCTCAGGATACTTGTGGAGCCGGGGCGCCGCCTGGTGGGCAATGCTGCCTGCATGCTGACCACCTGCCTGTACGAGAAGAAGGGAGAAGCCAAGACCTTCAAGATGATTGATGCCGGCATGAACGACATCATCCGCCCCGCCCTGTACGAAGGCTTCCACGAAATCTGGCCCGTGAAAGCGCACCAGGGCGACAGCATCGTGGCTGATATTGTGGGACCAATCTGCGAGAGTGGAGACTTCCAGGCGCAGAACCGCGAGATTGCCGATGTAAAACCCGGCGAGATTCTGGCCGAGATGAGTGCCGGGGCCTATGGCTTCAGCATGGCCAGCACATACAACTCCCGCCCCCTGGCAGCTGAAGTACTGGTGGACGGCGACAAGTGGCATATCATCCGCCGCCGCCAGACACTGGAGCAGATTGTAGAGGGCGAGTGCCTGCCGGAGTAAAACCCAGAGCCATGATTACACTCACCAATCTGACCGCCGGCCCGGAAATCGGCGCCAACTGCTACCTGCTAGACATGGAAGGCTCCCGCATCGTCCTGGACTGCGGCATGCACCCCAAGCAGGAAGGTAACGCTGCCAAACCGAACTTCTCCCTCATCGGTGCGGCGGATCCGGATGCCATCTTCATTACCCACTCCCATCTGGACCACATAGGCACCCTGCCCGTGTTCCAGGATGAATACCCCCGAGCCGAGGTCATCATGACCGTGGGCACAGCAGAAGTGGGTGATGCCATGCTGCACAACTCCGTGAACGTGATGACGGCCAAACGCATGGGCGAGGGTATTGTAGAATACCCCTTCTTTACCCACGGCGAGCTGCAACGCCACGTGAACGCCTGGGTCACCCGCCCGTACAACGAGCCCTTCCGCACCGGCAACAACGGCACCATCCTGGCCACTCTGCACGATGCCGGGCACATCCTCGGCTCCTGCGGTGTGCTGCTGGAGGGAATGAGCGGCACCACCGTCTTTTACACGGGCGACGTCCAGTTCGAGAACCAGACAATCATCGGCGGTGCCGATTTTCCGCAAAGCGGGGTGGATGTACTCATCATGGAGTGTACGCACGGCCTGAAAGACAGAGCGGAAGACTACACACGCGATAAGGAAATGCAACGCTTTGCCCGCGCCATACGCGAGGTGCTGGAGGGCGGCGGAGCGGTACTCATCCCCGTGTTTGCGCTGGGCAAGAGTCAGGAGTTGCTCTGCGAGCTGGGACGCTTCAAGCGCGAGGGGCTTATACCGGATGTGCCGGTCTACTTCGGCGGCCTGAGTTCCAAAATCACACAAGTCTACGACCGACTGTGCGACAGCACCCCCCGCCTGAAACCCGGCTACCGGCTCAAGGATGACGTCGAGACGCACGGCCTGCCCAAGCAGGACAAAGCCCCCCTCGTTGCCACACCGGGCAATATCTACCTGGTGTCCAGCGGTATGATGAGCGAGCACACCGTGTCCTACAAGATGGCCGCCCAGGTGCTACCGCACAAGAACGATGCCATCCTCTTTGTGGGCTACAGCGACCCGGAATCCCCCGCAGGCCGCATCAAGGCTGCGCAGCCCGGCGAAAATGTGAAGCTCAATGGCAAGGGACAGGCATACCCCCTGCTTTGCCGTACCGAATGCTTCGACTTCTCCGGCCACGCCACACGAGCCGCTCTGGTAGACTACGCCTGCCGCCTGCGCCCGCATACCATCGTACTTGTACACGGCGATGAAGATGCCATGGCCAGCATGCAGGCAACCCTGACCGAGGCATTGCCGGATAGCCGCATCCTCTGCCCCCGCCCGGGCAAAACGGTGCGTTTAGCCTGATTTCGAACACCTTTGCCATGCTTTCCAAACTTTTCGATAAAAATTGCAAGCTCATAAAGCAAGCGGAAAAGGGCAACACGGCAAAGGTGTTGAGCCTCCTGAAACAAGGGGCAAATATCAATGCTACAGATGATAACGGATGGACTGCACTGCACAGTGCCATCGGTATGAACCATTGGGAAACAGCGGAGGCTCTTATTGCCGCCGGAGCGGAGGTGAATACTCGCAGAAAAGAACAACTGCTTGACACCACTCCGCTCATGGATGCCGCCGCGCGTGGCAGCCTCAGTACCGTAAAAGCGCTGCTGGAAGCGGGCGCGGAGGTGAATGCAGCCACCACCTTGGGCACGACCGCACTCATCTATGCGGCTTCTGATGGTAATGCAGATATTGTACGCCTGTTACTCGATGCCGGGGCAGATGTACATGCCCGCAATGATAGTCATAACGCACTCAGCGCAGCACTCTGGACTTCGCACACCGAAGCAGCGGAACTATTGCGCGCAGCCGGAGCAACGCTCAACCTGCCCGAAGCAGCAGAAAGCGGCGACATGGAGCGAGTAAAGCAACTCCTGCCAACCAGCACAAAGGACGAGCTTGGTGAAGCTCTTGTGCGCGCGGCTCACGGTGAGCACTCGGACATTGTGCGTATGATGCTCAGCGCCAAGGCAAACGTCAACGCAAAGGATGAAGACGACAACACCGCCCTGCACCACGCCGTGCGCTGGGGCTATACAGATATAGTGGAGCAACTTCTTGCAGCCGGGGCGGATGCCAATCTCCCCAACGATGACCGGGAAACCGCTTTCTGGCTTGCCGTCTGGGCTGGCAAAACGGAATGTCTGCGCATGCTCTTAGCTCATCAGGAGATAAAGAACATCAACCGCAAACTGGATGGCACCACCATGCTGCATATGGCAGCCGCTGCGGGACAAGCCGAAATCGTGCGCATGCTGATTGCCGCCGGCGCTGATATCAATCTCAAAAACACCTACTTCAAAGAAACGCCGCTAGCAAGCGCCTTGAGTAATAATCGCAAAGAAGTCGCAGAAATTCTCCGTGCCGCAGGAGCCATTTGATTCTAAAAACATTATCGATATCATATGAAACTCATGAGAATCTTTTCAGCTTTTTTGCTAATTGTGTGCGCTGCCATTTTTACATCAGCACATGCAGCTTCGGTTAGTCCCAAACGCACTTACAAAATTGCGACTCAGAAAGCTTTTAAGGAGTTAGTCGCCGATATGGCCGACTCGATGCAGCCGACCACTTTTGTCGAGTTCCAAAAGAAAATGACACCCGATTTTCTGAAAGACCTGAATCGAGCGATGTATTTCAATCATGCGACACACTATTATTACTATTTTAACAACAACCTAGTTCAAATAAAATTTAAGTTCGCTGACAGCGCCCTCTTACTTGCAGCGCATCGTAAACCTATATTGCGGAGAAAGCTGACCTCAGACCAAAAAAAAGCTCTGAAAATAGCAGAAGATTGCCTAAAGCGGAGCGTAAAGCCAACGATGAGCCGCATGGAAATTGTAGCAGCATTGCATAACGAAGTAGGCAAACTCTGTGAGTATGACAATAGCCCCCCAGGGCAGAGTTGCGTCAGATTATTACTTCATCATAAGGGCGATTGCGGAGCCTATGCGCGGACCTTGTATCTGCTTTTGAGCATGGCTGATATTCCCTGTCATGTAATACAGGGGCACAATGTCAATGCCGGTGGCCCCCACTGCTGGAATTTGGTTCAAATGGATTCTGAGCACTGGTATCACGTTGATTCATGCAAAGATGACAGGTTTGGAGAGAATAATCCCTATAAATACTTCGGACTTACGGATGAGCAAAATAGACGATTTCACGTTTGGGATGAAATATCTTTTCCTAAAACTCCGAATGAAAGATTGGAGCCGCCCCGGCACTGATTTATCATAAAGCGAGTTACAATAGACGATGGTTCTCGCCTGCGCCCGCACACCATCGTACTTGTACACGGCGATGAAGATGCCATGGCCAGCAGGCAGGCAACCCTGACCGAGGCATTGCCGGATAGCCGCATTCTCTGCCCCCGCCCGGGCAAAACGGTGAGGTTGGACTGATTTTCTCAAAGGCGAGCCCACAGGCTCGCCTTTTTTTCTGCACTTGTACGAAAGTGCGGCAAAAAGGAAGGGCAAAGTTCAGAGTCCGGCGGCACATACTACCTACCAGACTTTAAACTTTGCCCCTTGGAATTCGTGCTTTATCTATTGGCTTACGCAAAATCTACGAAAGCCTTCAGCGTCTGCCTCCGATATCATTCCTCACCTCCGCCGACAATAGCCTTAAGGGCCTCACTGCCGTAGAAAGCGTTTTCTTCGATTCGCATTTCAGCCGCTTCCATACGGGGGGAAATGCTCATGATAAGCGGGAACACCTTCTGCAGAATGAGCATCTGCTGCTCTTCGGAAAGGCGGGTGCCGATAGAAGCAAAACGAGCCTCGCTTTCTTCCATGCGGGTCTTGTATGTCATCAACTTTTCAGCGGCAACATCGGCAGTCTCCTTATCCGTCACGGATTCAAAAACTTCCACAAGCTCCGTCATCACCTGTACGAGCTCATTAATGACAGAATCCAGCTCGGCCTGAGAAACGCCTGCAGCGGGTGCAGGTGCAGGAGCGAGTACGGGAGCTGCGTCCTGAGCCATGGCCAGAGGGGCGCACAGGAGACCTGCGGCAAGAATTGCAATTTTCTTCATATTTTTATTGATTGGTTTTTAATTCAGCACTCGAGGCACATCAGGCGCACACCAGTACACTGCGCGCATCTTACCACAGGGTGACACGACATGTCAATTCACAAGAGAAAATAACATAGAATCGCATCGAAATAGAGCCCATAAATTGGGACCTCTAAAAACTCTGTTTGATCGATAAACGGAAATTTGGCGAGATGTTGCGAGCCTCTAGGCGAGCCAAATTAAGAGCCTCGCCGCATGGCGAGGCGGCATATGGTAGTCAACTATGAATTTTTCATTTTTAAAATTTTGTTGATTTGACCGGTTATAGAAAGAGCAACCGCTGTCTTGTGCCCAAATTTGGGCACAAGACTTGGGAAAGGGGGCGGCGCATGCCAGCCCCCCCTTTCCCAAACCCTATCCTCCAGTGTCTAGGGTAGTTGGGCTTTTAGACTTTGCTTTTTATTCTTTTACTTTGCTGAGGTGCAGGTCTACCGGCTGCTATCCAATCTCGTGTTATAGCATTTAATCTTACTATCATCATTCTCATGCAAGCCATTATTACTTGACGATAATGCCGTCCTAGCTTTAGATTTGTCACTGTTGATAATCGGCTGAATTTTTTCTTATAGTCATTTTCTTCTGTTGTATTTAGTGCTGCTCGCACACACATATACAATAGATTACGCACGTTTCTCCGTCCAAAACGTGCTATTCTTTTCCCTGTGCGACTTCCGCTGTCATAGTTAAAGGGAGCTACACCCACCAACGCAGCTATCTCTCGTCTATTTACTGTTCCCAACTCCGGAAGGCATAAAATTAACGTTTTTGCTGTTTCTTTTCCTACTCCCGGATGTTGCATATACAGCTGCATCCGATGTTTTGTATCTTCTTCCGCCTCAATTAATTCTGTGATCTTTTGTTCGATTTCCTTTCTTTTCTCACTAAGCTCCTTGATTATATTTTCGAAGTGAGTACGAGAGCTCTCATGCTTACAGGTTGATAATGTTTGTTTTGCTCGGGATATTGATTCGGTGTAAAAGTTTCTTAACCTCTGTAATTCCATGAGTTCTGAATGATTTTTACCCATTGGTGTATTGATACTCAGGCATTCCCAATATTTCATTGCGTAGCTTTGTATAACCGCACAATCAATTTTATCCGTTTTCGCTTCAGACATACCGGCTTTAGCGTGGTGCCTTACATGTCTCGGAGATACCTGACAGCGCGCAATTCCTCTTTCATCGAGCAATTCTGCAAAATTGAGGCTTATATACCCCGTTGCTTCATAAACAACTACGACATTGTTACCCAGTTCCTTTATCGCCTTGCAAAACAGATTGCAGCCTTTTTCATCGTTTGCGTAAGACTTGTATTTCGTAGTCATTACATCCAGTTTGGACTTGGATAAATCTACGCCTACAATTATATAGCTCGCCCCTTTTTCTTTATCTACAACTGTAATTTTAGCGAGTTCCGACTTGATTTTCTGAGTTTTTTTATTTATCATTGTGACGTCTCCTTCTCTATTTCGGACATACCCAAATATGAGATAATCCATTCAACTATTCGAGACAGTACACGGAGCCGTTGAAAAACGGGAAGAAAGGAGTCCCTGACTACCATATTCGGGCGCAGATTAATCTGTCCCAGCCCAGGGCACGGGAGCTCCAATCTTCAGGAACATCGGGCAGCTAACCGTTTGTTCCTTCTCCGATGTGCTCGATTGTACATCGAACACGGCAAATTTACCATAAAAATTCAATAGAGCCCAGGGCTTCAGCCCTGGGGAGGAGATGTTTAAATATTGGAACCCCGACGAAAGGAGGGGTGGCATCCTGTCACGGCGTAGCACGAAGTGCGAAGACGGAAATGCCCATGCTTCAATGTTTAGCATCGCTTTATGCCACCCCACCATCCGGTGGGGTTCGGTTTGTTTTTTCGCTATACCCACGGGTTTCGTTCGCGTTGCTCACTCCACACCGTGGCTACTTTATGCCGCCTCGCCATGCGGCGAGGCTCTTAATATGGCTCGCCTGAAGGCTCGCATGTCAGTTCGCCAAATTTCAATTTATCGTCCACCCCAACAGAGGGCAAAAACCCAAAGCCCCCCTCGGGGGCGAAAGACGATAGGCCGAGGCAAGCGAACGAATTCCACAGCGAAGAAAAAAACGAACGCCGAAAGACAAAATAGAAGCCAAACCGTTATTTTTGCTTGCCATTGATGACGAAAAGGCTATAATAACGCGGGCGCACCAGATAGCATGGTGTCGAGCCCGCAGAACACAGAAACCAGAAATCGACAAGTATGATGACCAATCCCCGAGTCGCAATCGTCGGCGCCACCGGTGCCGTAGGCGTTGAGCTTCTTTCCTGCCTGGAGACCCGCAACTTCCCGCTGGCCTCCCTCAAGCTCCTGGCTTCCAAACGTTCTGCGGGTAAACAGGTGGCCTTCCGCGGCGAAATGCTTACCGTGGAAGAGCTCACAAAGGATTCTTTTGCCGATGTCGACTTGGCTCTCTTTGCCGCAGGCGGCGACATTTCCCGCGAGTTTGCGCCCATAGCCGGTGCTGCCGGTTGCGTCGTGGTGGACAACTCCTCTGCCTTCCGCCAGGATGAGGACGTACCGCTCGTTGTGCCGGAGATTAACCCGGAGGCCGCCTTCAACCACCCGCGCAACATCATTGCCAACCCGAACTGCACCACCATCATCACCCTGATGGCGCTCTTCCCCCTGCACCGGAAGTTCGGTCTCAAGACAATCATCGCCAGCAGCTATCAGGCTGTGAGCGGCAGTGGTCAGCATGGTATCACCGAGCTGGAAAACCAGGTACGTGCCATCTCCAACGGCCACCCGGTGGAAATCTCCACCTACCCCCGCCAGATTGCCTTCAACGTGCTGCCCCAGATTGACAAGTTCACCGACACCGGCTACACCAAGGAGGAGCTTAAGATGCTCAACGAAGGTCGCAAGATTATGGGGCTGCCGGAGCTGAAGGTGACCTGCACCTGCGTGCGCGTGCCGGTGTACCGCAGCCACTCTATTTCCTGCGTGGCTCAGTTCGAGCAGCCTGTGGACGTGGAAGGCGCCCGCGCCTGCTACGAGGGCATGCCCGGTGTGGCACTCATGGATGACCCTGCCGCTAATGTGTGGCCCACCCCGCTGGATTCCACCAACGGCGACACCTGCTATGTAGGCCGCATCCGTAAGGACCTTGCCGTAGACAACGCCCTGAACCTCTGGGTCGTGGGCGACCAGGTGCGTAAAGGTGCAGCCCTGAACGCCGTACAGATTGCCGAGCTGCTGGTCAACGGAAAATAATCCGGGGTCGTGCCATGGACATCAAATCTCTCATTAAGAACGGAGTAGAGCTCACGGAAGCGCGACTCAACGAGTTGCTTCCCGGCGAAAACGTGTCTCCGACCACACTGCACAAGGCTATGCGCTACAGCGTGTTTGCCGGTGGCAAGCGTATCCGTCCCCTGCTCTGCCTGGAGGCAGCCCGGGCTGTATGCGGAGCCGCGGAGCCGGCACTGAATGCAGCCTGTGCGGTAGAGGTGCTGCACACCTATACACTTATCCACGACGACTTGCCCAGCATGGATAATGACGACCTGCGCCGCGGCCGCCCTACCAACCACAAGGTATTTGGCGAGGGTATCGCCATTCTGGCAGGTGACGCCCTGCTGACGGAGGCATTTGCCATGCTCACCAAAGTACCGGCCAACGAACGCTACAACGTGGGCAATTATGTGGCCGAGCTGGCCTACCAGACCGGCAGCCTCACCCTCGTAGGTGGGCAGGTGCTGGATCTGGAGGGCGAAGGCCGCAGCCTGACAGTGGACGAGCTGCGCGCCATCCACAACGGCAAGACAACAGCCCTCATCACCGCCTCTGTACGATTGGGAGCCATGGCCGCCGGTGCCACGGAGGAGCAGCTGGCAGCCCTCACCACCTATGGCCGTTGCCTGGGCCTGGCTTTCCAGATTATCGATGACATTCTGGACATCACCTCCACACCGGAGGTGCTGGGTAAGAGCATAGGCAAGGATGCCGCCGTGCAGAAAGCTACCTACCCTGCGCTGGTGGGTATGGATGCGGCCCGCGCCGAAGCCAGAGAGCTGACAGAAGCCGGCCGCGCCGCGCTGGACATCTTCCCGCCCGACCGCCGCGAGGCACTGCTGACTATCAGCGACTACCTGCTTAACCGCGATTATTGATATCCGGCACCGCCGCCGCATTCACCATGAGTGCCAACATTCTCGATGTCTCCAAGCTGAGCATGCACTTCCCCGTGCAGGGGAATCTGCTGAGCCGCAAAAGGAGCATCGTGAAGGCGGTGGATGACGTCTCCTTCACCATAGCCCCCGGCGAAACCCTGGGGCTGGTGGGAGAAAGCGGCTGCGGCAAGAGCACAATCGGCCGCTGCATTGTGCGCCTTCTGGAGCCGACGGATGGCTGCATACGGCTGATGGGCAAGGACGTCACGCACCGTTCCCAGTGGAGGCTGGGCGATATGCGGCGCCATGTGCAGATGGTGTTTCAAGACCCTGCTGCATCCCTCGACCCGCGCATGGACGTGCGCCACATCATTGCAGAGCCGCTCCAGGTACAGGGTACGGGAACACGCCAGTTCCGCCGGGAGCGAGTCAATACTCTGCTGGATCTCGTGGGTCTGCCGCAGACTGCGGCTACCAAGTTCCCGCACGAGTTCTCCGGCGGTCAACGCCAGCGTATCGGCATTGCCCGCGCCCTGGCACTGAATCCCAAACTGCTTGTTCTGGATGAGCCAGTAAGCGCCCTGGATGTTTCCGTACAATCCCAGGTGCTTAACCTGCTGCTGGATTTGCAGCGTGAGCTGGGGCTCTCCTACCTCTTCATCTCGCACGACCTCTCTGTGGTGCGCCACATGGCCGACCGCGTGGCAGTGATGTACCTGGGTAAGATTGTAGAAATGGGCGAAAGCGACCTCATTTACCACGACCCGCGCCACGCCTACACTCGTGCCCTCATTTCCGCCATCCCCATGCCGGATCCCACACGCATCAACCATTCTGCGGTGTTGCCCGGGGATGTTCCCTCCCCCATCGACCCGCTCCCCGGCAGCGCCTTCGGACGCCGCATCAGCCACCCCTACCTGGAAGCCACCTACGGCATGGATCTCACGCCTGTTGAAATCGAGCCGGGACATTGGGTCGCGCCGGACCCCTGTGCCATTTCCCTGTCAGACCTGGCTCGTCTGGGCATCGACATCTACCAGTAAAGCCCCATGTTCTGGCTCAAGCAGCTTTTCCGTATGCGCGAGAGCGCAGCATCTTCTCCGGGAGGCGATGCCTGCGAGATGAGCCTCATTGACCATCTGGAAGCTCTGCGCAGCACTATCATCCGCATGGCTCTCACCCTGCTTGCCGCCATGATGCTCTGCTTCGGATTCTCTGAGAGCATGATGGCCGTCCTGCGCCACCCCGTGGATAAAGTCTGGGAGGCCCACGAGGCCGAGCATCTGCCGGAAGGGGTGGATGTGCACCATTGGATGACGGCAAAGAAACTGGCGACAACCCGCCACGGTCTGCCCCCCGCAGCCCGAGAGCAACTGGAAGAACAGCTCAGCCCCGAGGTGTTGATGCTGGCCGACACCATCCCGCTGCTGGACGCAGCCGCTCTGCTGCCGGAAGAATCCCGCATCTCCTACTTGGAAGAAGCGGCCCCGGATGCCACAGCCCGCAGCCTGGCACTGGCACTTTATGCCTGCGGTGCCGAGTTGAAAGCCGCTCAGGGGCAAGGTGACATCAGGCTCATGGGAGCATTCCGCCCCGGGGAGGCCTTCATGCTCTCGCTGCAACTTTCATTCTTCTGCGGGCTTATACTTTCCTTCCCGCTGCTCATGTACTTTTTGCTGCAATTCATTATGCCCGGCCTGCTTGTGCACGAAAAACGGCTACTCTGCCAGAGCGTAGTCTGGGGTTTCGGTCTCTTTCTGGCGGGCAGTGCCTTTGCCTATTTTGCGGTGTTACCGCGAGTGCTGAGCTTCTTCTACAGCTACTCGCTGGGTATGGGGATTGAGAACGACTGGCGTATTGGCTACTACCTCACCTTTGCAGCCAAGCTTATTTTCATCTTCGGCACTGTGTTTGAGCTGCCGGTCATCGTCGTACCGCTCATCAAGCTGGGGATTCTCCATTACGAGCGCATGAAATCCACACGCGGCTATGCGCTCATAGCCTGTTTCGGGGCAGCACTCTTCCTTGCTCCCGCGCCGGACCCGGCCACCATGTTCATCATGGCACTACCCATGTACGCCCTCTACGAGCTCTGCATCCTCTTCGCCCGTATCGAACAACGTAAATCCCATACACCATGAAATCACCCGCCCCCCGCAAGCTCCGTCTCCCCGGCAAGCTGACTATCCCCGAACCTCCGCCACCTGCGCCGCCCGAGCCACCGCCCGCCTGCGTAGCCCCGCGCAGACGCTTCGTACTGCGCTTTCTGCTCATCACCGGTCTGCTTGTCCTGCTGGGCAATTTCATCTATTACACACGACTCGTTTTAGCGCATGCAGAGCCGGATATCAACATCTTCACCCTTACCACGTACATCATCTCAGGGGTCTCACAATTAGCCATGCTCGAAGCAACAGCTTTTGTATTCCTGCTCGTACCGGCACGCTCTGCACGCAGTAGTCTCCTGCAGCTCATCGGTCTGGTGCTGCCGCTTCTGGTTGCAGTGGCAGCTTGCGTGTTCAGCGATGCCGAAACAGATTTAGGCTGGGGATATGGCGCATTCATATGCCTGCTCAGCTTAGGCGGAGTGCTATATTTCCACCTGCCCGGCTTCCTGCTTCACG
Organism: Akkermansia sp.; assembly: GCA_017415555.1. GTDB lineage: Bacteria > Verrucomicrobiota > Verrucomicrobiia > Verrucomicrobiales > Akkermansiaceae > Akkermansia. The sequence continues at coordinate 1,190 of JAFQGF010000006.1, read as the reverse complement.
TCGCTCTTATACTCATCCACAAATACCGAAAGGCTACATGAACAGATATTACAAAGCACTGATACTCTGCGCTATCGCCACATTAGCAGCGCTCTTTACCTGTGCCTTACGCCACTCAGACTCCTGGCTTACTCTGCTGACATTCTATGCGCCGGCATACCTCTTACCCTTTATCCTGCTTGCCATCCCCAGGCGGCATCGTGTAGCAGTCATCATGCAGCGAGTGCTGCTCATTGTCCCCGGCGGCATTGCCATCGGCTGTTGGCTGATGAGCCTGGCACCCACCGGCAATCCGGACGGCGTGCTGATGGGCTGGGCTCTTCTCACCTTTGCGTGGAGTGAGTGCCTCACCCCCATCTGTATCATTCCTCTTTTTTTTAAGAACCCGCCAATTCTTCCCCCCATGAATGCACTCCGTTTCCGACAGGCAACCCCGCTTGATCTGCCAGCCCTGCGTAACCTGTACGATGACATCATCAACGCCATGGACAAATCGAGCTCGCACGCCCAATGGCACCGCGGAGGTTACCCCACAGATGCCTTCCTGCAGAGCAAGGCAGCCGTGGGTGAACTTTGGGTAGCAGAGCAAAACTCCACCATGGTAGCTGCCATGGTGCTGAATGCAGAATGTAACCCCGGCTATGCACAGGCTCAATGGAAAGTGGACTGCAAGCCGCACGAGGTCATGGCCATCCACACCCTCGGCGTCAGCCCCCATGTGCAGGGCCAGGGTGTCGGCAAAGCCATGGTGCAGCAGGCTATCAGCATCGCCCGCCAACGCCATTGCAAATGCCTGCGTCTGGATGTCATCGACACCAATCCCGCCGCCGGTGTATTCTACACTCGCCTCGGTTTCAGCTTCCTCGGACGCTTCGAGCTGGACTACCCCGGTGCCGTCTGCACCAACTTCGACCTCTACGAGAAAAAGGTGGAGGAGACGCAAATCGGGAACCTCTAAAAACTCTGTTTTATCGATAAACGGAAATTTGTCGGGCGAGCGAAGCGAGCGGAATTTAAGAGCCTCGCCGCATGGCGAGGCGGCATATGGTAGCCCAGGGCTTCAGCCCTGGGGTAGAGACGTATAAATATGGGAACCCCGACGCAAGGAGGGGTGGCATCCTGTCACGGCGTAGCACGAAGTGCGAAGACGGAAATGCCCAGGCTTCAATATGTAGCATCGCTTTTCCGTC
>JAFQGF010000005.1 GCA_017415555.1 Akkermansia sp. | reverse complement strand
CGTGTTTATCGGGCGGGGCGGAGGCGAACGGAAGATGAGAGCCCCCCGCCAGAGGGGGCGAAAGAATACAGGCAGGGGCAAGCGAGCATCGCGAGCGCCCCGTCTCGGCGTAGGCTTGCCGAAGCCGGACGCCCCTGTGTGGATGTAAAAGGACAGGGAGCCCAGGGAACCTGTGGCGACAGAAGCCTTGGCGGAGACGGAAAAGGGTTGCCAATCGAGATGCCCTGCATGTGTGGAAGCGGCCGCCGGGATGTTCTGTCACCCCGTTTCACGGGGCTCAAAAATATTTTTATTTCTCGCAGGGGTTTCGCGGCTCCGCCGCTCCACCACCTGCCTGAGTTCTGTCGCCCTTCGGGCTTGTGAATTAGGCTCGCCCGGAGGCTCGCGGGAGCTGCCCCGCCGAACTTTCCATTCGTAAATCGTACATCCGAAATCGGGGGCTTTCAGCATCAAAAAAAAACCGCAGCTCCTTGCGGAACTGCGGTTTTTGAATTGATACCTTGTATTTTGTACCTTACTTGCGGCGGCGGCGCTTGCCACGCCAAAGTCGCTTTAGCGACGGCGGCGGCGAGCAGCCAGGGCTGCCAAGGCCAGCAGGCTCAGGGTGGCAGTTGTCGGTTCGGGCACGAGCTTACCGGCGTAAACTGTGCTGTCGCTATAGCCAAGGTAGTAGCCGGAGCCGGCAATGGCCGTCTCTGCGGCTACTGCTACACCATTCAGGGTAAAGATAACACCCAGGTCTACATTGCTATCTTCGGTGAGAGTGCTATAGGTTGTACCATTCACTACCAGGCTGGTTACGCCGGTGAAGAGGTCCAGCGTGCCGCCCTCTTCCAGTGCCTGAATGTTCTTAAGCAGCGCACCATCCAGCGTGATGGCTCCCTGGAAGGTAAGTGCACCCTCCATGCTGACGGCTGTGTCTGCTGTCAGCTCAGCACCGGCAGCAAAGGTAAGCGTCTTAATGGTGCCCGTGCCTGCCTCCAGGTCGGTGCCGGCACCCATCGTAATGGCTGCGTTACCCAGCGAGGCTGCGCCCTTCAGCTGCAGAGTACCGCCGGTTACAGTCATGGTATCCAGCTCAACCGAGGAATTGTTGATAATCAGCTTACCCTCACCGGTCTTGGTAAAGGTCGTGCCGGTTGCACTATTAGCCTTAAAGATATTGCCATTGAGGGAAAGCACGTCGCCGGCATTCTTGACCTCAAACGTGGTATTCGAGCCGCTTCTCAGGCGCAAGGCGGCATCAATATTATTATTGGTGCCTGTTGCTGTTACCTTGTTGCTGCCATTATAATCAAGAATAGCTTTATAATCGCGTTCACGAATTAAGCCTTTATTAGGTTCCTCTACATTTTGATCATTAACGGCTGTTCCTGTCTCCTTGGCGTCAGTGACAGCCCCCGTTCCTTCGGTCGAACCGATGGTGGAGTAACCATTCAGATTCAAAGCAACACCAGAAATGGTGGTACGGTTTGTGAGGAGGAGCTGGGCAACCTTACCTTCGCTGCCATTGAGCGTTACGCTGCCGGCTTTTTGCCCAAGCGGGCTGAGCGTTTTTGTCGTTCCATTATCGGTACACTTCAAAGTGCCACCGGCATTAATAGTAATGCTTGAACCGATAAAACCTCCTGCATCTTTAGTGTCGCCATGATATGAGGTTACTACTGTCGCTCCATCATTAATGACAAGATTTTGAACGCTCGTCTGCTTGTTACCCAGATCCAAAGTAAGGGCAGGTGCTGTTGTGGTAGCCCCTTCTACAGGAGCATTACCCGCTGTCAGGGTGGAAGCCGTGGCATTGGTAATAGTCAGCGTACCGGCTCCATTCACCAGCACATTGGCACCCTCAGCAGAAAGGGTGGTAAGCGTATGCGCAGAGTCATCGCCGGATGCAGCAACAGTCAGCGTGGCGGATGTTGCGCCGGTTTCGGTGCTCACTGTGCCCATGTCGCCATCCATCGTCAGGGTTGTGCCATCGGACATCTCGACGTTAGCGGAGGTTGCATTTGTCTTCACGGTGCTTACGGCCTCGGTGCCGCTTTTCACGAAGAAGGTGCTATAGTCAATGGTGGCGATAGCACCATTTGCATCCGTTGTGTAACTGCCGTTATTGTAGGCAACGCTCACGCCCTGCTTGGTTGTGCCGGACAATACCTGGTACAGATTCGTAGCAAAGCCGTTGCCCTCAATTGCACCCTTTGTATAGGTGGCGGTAGAGTCAAATCCTGCCAGGTCCTCGATAGTGAGGGCACCTGTAAGAGTGCCATTCAGCGTCAGAGCCTTGCCGATAACCACAGAACCACCATTTATCGTTACATTACCCACAGTAGTGGTGTCGCCGGAGAACTTCAGTACGCCGGCATCAACTGTCACCGCGCCAAGTGTGGTGGCAGCAGTGAAAGTCTGGGTGCCTGTGCCCTTCTTGGTAAAGTTAAAACCACCCTTAACTTCACCACCATAGGTGTAATTCGAGGTGGAGTCGAGCTCAAGGCTCGTGCCTGTTGTGCCTGTAATCTCACCGCCGGTGCCTTGTACACCCGCTGCTTTAAGCGTGTTGGTGTTACTAATTTTGAGAACACCCTTGGTGTCAGTATCAAACACAACGCCGGTGGCGGTTGTTGTCTTACCCGTGCCGCCGCTTGAACCAATCATCAGCTGCCCGTCAGAAATTTTTATCGTGCCGCCTCCAGAAACAGTCGTGTTGACCATGAAGAATATTCCATCGTCAATCTTGGTCAGAGTATGCCCATTGAGGGTGAGGTAGGATGTACCATATCCATTTTCGACAAGACCATGCATTTTGCCACTTTCTGCGCTAACGTTAGCATCTGCCTCCAACTCCAGCTGAGCCAGCTGTCTCTGGGTTTCTACATTAGCTATGTTACCAGAGTTTTTCAATGTGGCATTGCTGCCAAGGTAAACCTTATCATATTCGAGTTTCAAGCCTTTGATATCCAGCGTGCCGTTCTCTGCTACACGATAAACGGAAGCTGCATCAACTATAGTCTGTGACAGTGCTTCAGAACCGCTGTTTACGTAGAAGGTGCTGTAGTCTGTTAATCCGCTGACTATACCGTCATTATCTGTCGTGAAGGTGCTATTGCCAAACTTTACAGTGACGCCGGAGATGTCGCCAGTGCTGCTCTCACCAATGGCTCGCACACCATTTGCTTGGATAAATCCATTGCCTTCATTTGTAGCACCAACATAACCTGTACTTGCCTTGGTAAAACCATCCAGCGATGTAATTTCCAATGTGCCAACGCTCTTTGTCGCATTGTTGATGATGGCCTCGCTAATGATAATGCTGCCGTTGTTGGTGATTTTATCGGTCAGCGTGGCATCTTCCACTGCGCTCAAATCAAGCTTGGTGTTTGCACCCACGGTGATAGAAGCGGCATTGGTAAGCAGGTTAGTACCATCGCCGCTGAGTTTCAGGGTTACAGGGTATGTATTACCATCCGTCCTGAGGGTAATAGCACCTTCATACTCACTAGCATCTGCGCTTAAGGTTATCACAGAATCTCCGGCTCCATTGCCTTTACAACCAACGATATCCAAGTTTCCTTCTCCGGTGAGGCTTTTTGCAATGGTAAGATCATATCCTACCTGCATGGCAATCGCGGCGTTTTCGGCAACTTCCAATCCACCCGAAAGGGTGACGCCATCGCTTGCGGTACCATGTGTACCTATCGTTAAGGCGGCGTTTTTGATATTATTGTGAGCTTCTCCCCAGCCGCTAGGACTAAAGGAGGATTTGCCAATAATGACTTTGTTAGAAAGGGATACAGTGCCGACGAACTGCAACGTCCCTCCACTGACGTAGATGTCGCTGGCGTTGCTCATATCACTACTTGCATTAACAGCAAAACGTCCCCCGGCAAGCCATGTTGAGCCAGCTGTTACTGACGACAGGTTGTATTGCGTATCACTGTCGTTAACGCCAGCAAGTTTTACATGGTTTGTAGATGCGTTTATTACGTAACTGCCGCCTGTACTCATGGTATACTCTGTGGGACCATCTGGTGTCAGAGTGGTGGCGCTGCCAGCGGATACAGCTTCACCGTAATCCACATCCGTCATTACTCCGTTAACCGCCTCCTGGGGGCTGAAGGCGTATGCGGTGCTGCAAGCCGCCAGTACGGCGGTGAGAAGCATTTTCGGTAAGTGTAATTTCATATTTGTCTGTAATAAGTTGAAATTATATAGCTTAGAGCGCGGCCGCACCTGTTTCCTCGCGCGATGGAAAGCTACAGCACGGCCTTTGCTTCAGCGCGGAGTATATCTCATTCGGAATGCGACATACTCATTTCATTATATCTGTTACCTTGTCAATAGTGGCAAAAGATGCGATAATCCAATTCGGTTGAACCTAAAAACTTAGTATATGCGTTGGAGCAATAAAGGTTTGAAACGAATGCATTTCCATCCAATAGAGCCGTCATAGACAGGGATTTTATTCGAAGTTCTGAGAAGCTGGCTGACTCATATAGACTTTTCCTCAAAAAAATTTAGAATTTTTGCCCATATATCGAGAGCCGGCGGCTTACGCTCCCAATTTAACCTCCGGACAACATTACTCCGTTGGATGACAATAGTTACTTTTAACTCTTCACAGTCTCAAAATCTCAAATTAATTCATTTTTTTGTTATATGATGTCCATTTTGCTATTTTTGGCTTTTTGACACCAAAACTAAACTTTTAACTTTTGCAAAACTTATTCAAATTCAGCAAAAAACGCACTTTTTTGCTTGCTATCGCATTCCGAATGAGATATACCGCGTTTGGTAAGATTATGTTGGCTTCCGATGTGGGCAGAGAGGTAGGGAGCGTCATTAATCTTTCATTACGCGGAAGGTGGATTGGGCGTGTTTATCGGGCGGGGCGGAGGCGAACGGAAGATGAGAGCCCCCCGCCAGAGGGGGCGAAAGAATACAGGCAGGGGTAAGCGAGCATCGCGAGCGCCCCGTCTCGGCGTAGGCTTGCCGAAGCCGGACGCCCCTGCGTGGATGAAAAGGGAAGGGAGCCCAGGGAACCTGTGGCGACAGAAGCTTTAGCGGAGACGGAAAAGGGTTGGCAATCGAGATGCCCTGCATGTGTGGAAGCGGCGCGCCGGGATGTTCTGTCGCCCCCTCGCGGGGGCTTTTATTATAGCGGTGGCAACAAATTATGCCGTTTCGTGAGGGGTAATCCCATGTTTCATCATGAACATCCGGATTTCTTCCTGCGAGGTATGTATTTTGTGGTGTTCTTTTTGATTTGTGATGTAGGAGATGACTTTCTCTTTATTGGACTCGCTTACGGAAAAAGCAGCATATCCTTCTTGCCAGGAAAAGTCTTTGTACTTCTTATCTAGTCCTTTAATCCACTTAGATGTATTGGATTTTATGTCTCTCACAAAATCCGCAGCACTCTTGGAAACTGGCAAAGAAGTCAGAATATGGATATGATCAGGTCTGCCGCCGACAGCCAACGCACACCCAGACAAAGAACGGATGACTCCGCCAATGTATTGAAAAACCCGCGATAAATGAATTTCATCTACCACACAAGCACCACTTTTAGTGTGGAAAATGAGATGCACATATATTTTGCACAAAGAGTTACCCATGACTAGCGTTGTTTATGCTATCATGTTTGTATCGATAAGGCAAGGTTAAAAATCTGAAGTTAGCGAGCTGGTTGTTTTGGGTTAATTGAAATAGGGTGAGCCGGAGGCGAGCGGAAATCAGGAGCCCCCTCGCCAGAGGGGGCGAAAGAATACAGGCAGGGGCAAGCGAGCATCGCGAGCGCCGCCCCTGCGTGGTTGCAAAAGGGAAAGGAGCCCAGGGAACCTGTGGCGACAGAGAGCGATGAAACAAAGTATTACGACGCGTTTCCGTCTGCGCAAAAGCTGCGCCGTGGTGTTCTGTCACCCCGTTTCACGGGGCTCGAAATATTTTTCATCCCATAGCAGGGGTGGCGCGTGCTGACGCACGCTTGCCCCTGCCTGAGTTCTGTCGCCCTCCGGGCTCATGAATTTGGCCTGCCCGCCCGGCCGGCAGGTACTTCAGGGTGGAGGGGCGGCAATTTCTCATGGTGAAGAATGGCTTTGCCGTGGTGAAGAACTTGCTGCGCTCGTTGTGAAAAATTCCCCTGACGAGGAATGGTGAAGAACGGCTTTGCCGTGGAGAAGAACTCGCTGCGCTCGTTGTGAAAAATTCCCCTGACGGGAAATGGTGAAGAACGGCTTTACAAGCCGTGGATGAGCGGCAGGCAGGCGGCAATTAATCTTTCAGTACGCGGAAGGTGGATTGGGCGTGTTTATCGGGCGGGGCGGAGGCATGGATGGTGTGTGTGCCGGGTTTCAGTTCGGCGAACCATTTGCCGTTGCGGTGAAGGATGCGCAGGCTGCCGGAGTGCCAGATGGTCGTGGCAGGGGGGAGGGTGCTTTGCAGCTCCACAAGTCTGCCTTCGCCCGGCAGGGAGGGGTCGAGTCCCAGGGTAGTACCGTGGGAGGGGATGAGAATGGCGGCATTGCGGCCGCTGTTGCAGGTGGCATCCAGCGCATACAGGTGCTCCAGCCCGGCCGTAGCATACCATTCGGTGTAGCGGGAACTCAGCACGGCGCGTCCCCGGGAGTCGTAGACTGCCTGAGGCATGGCCTCGAGGTTCTGCGCCGTGGCTATTTCGGTGGCTCGGCATTCGGGGGGCGTGTGTGTGGTGGCCGGGGTACCGGTGCGAGAGTCGATTTCTACATCGTGCAACCCTTCCGGACGGGTAGGGAAGGTGGGCGGGGTCTGCTCGTGGAGGGCGGACATCACGCGGTGGAAGATGGGGCCTGCGCCGCTGATGCCGGAGATGTTGTGCATGGGGGAGTTATCGAAATTGCCGACCCAGACGCCCACTGTGTATTCTGCCGTGTAGCCCAGGCACCAGTTGTCGCGGTAGTTGGAGGAGGTGCCGGTTTTGGCAGCCACGGGCCAGGGGAAGCTGAGTGCCGGTGCGGGGCCGAAGGTGGCGGCACGGGCGGCGCGGTCTGCCAGAATGTGGGAGATGCGGTAGCTGTGCTCTGCTGGCAGGAGCTGTGCCGGGATGGCGGATTGCAGAGGCAGGCGGTGCTGCAGGGGCAGAAAACGGCCGTTGCGTGCCAGAGTGCTGTAGGCGCATACCAGCTCGGTGAGGCTCACATGGGCATTGCCGATGGCCAGGCCGAGGCCGTATTCTGAGCCGGTACCGTCGATGCAGAACCCCAGCTGCCGCAGCAGAGTGAGGAATGTTTGTCCGCCACCGAAGCGTTCCAGTGCCTCCATGGCCGGGATGTTCTGGGAGCAGGCGAGAGCGCGGCGGATAGTGATGGGCCCCTGGTAGCGCTCATTGTAGTTACGGGGCGCCTGAATTCCCTGTGCGTTGCTGTAGAGGGTGGGGACATCGGCCATGATGGTGCCGGGCCAGGCACCGTGGCTGAAGGCCATGAGGTACACAAAGGGCTTGAGCGTGCTGCCGGCGGAGCGGCGGGATGTGGTGCCATCCAGAGCGCCGCCGCGAGCGCTTTCCGGGCAGGCGGCGGGTAGGGCTGCCAGCACTTCGCCCGTTCTGTTGTCGGCAACCACTACGGCTGCCTGCGATACGTTGCGCTCGCGCAGTTTTTCCACCTCCTCGCGGGCGATGGCTGCGACCCGGCGTTGCAGCGTGGCGTCCAGCGTCAGCCGGCCGTGGATGCCATCTGCCGCCGCCGGGGCGGAAATGGTATGCACCGCCACACCGAGGGCGGGCTGTGTGTCGGCGTCCAGACGGTGCAGGATGTAGTTGCGCCGTGCGAGAGCAGCCTGGGGGTGGCGCAGCGGGTTCAGGCGAGATGGGGCTTTGACCATGGCCGCCAGCAGGGCAGCTTCCGGTGTGGTGAGTTCTGCTGCGCCCTTTCCGAAGCAGAAGCGGGCCGCGCATTCGGCTCCCCGGCACAGGTTGCTGAAGTCTGCGCGGTTCAGGTAGGCCAGCAAGAGTTCCTCTTTGTTGTGCTGCATTTCCAGGCGCCGGGCTTGCAGCATTTCCCGGATTTTGGTGCGTGCGTTGCGAGGGGCGGGCGGGGAATACATTTTGGCCACCTGCATGGTGATGGTGCTGGCCCCGCTGCGGCCACTGCCGGTCAGCTGTTGCCACAGGGCGCGGGCCAGCGCCAGCGGGTCTACGCCGCCGTGCAGATAGAAGCGCTTGTCTTCTGCAGCCACCAGGGCGCGTGCCAGTTCCTGTGGCAGGGCCGACAAGGGATGGCAGTGGTAGCCATCCGGCCCGGCCACATAGCCCATCAGCTCGCCGTGGCGGTCGTAGACGGCAGATTCCGGCGGCGGGGAGATGTCCGGCGCATCCACGCAGAAAGGCAGGCCGTAGTACAGCCCCGCCGCGGCCACTGCAAGAGCCGCCACCGCCGGAAGCAGGTGCCTGATTTTTGCGCGGAGCATCACCTCGGGTTCACCTCAAAGCGCTGGGGAATGCTCAGCCCGTGCACCTCCGGGCGGTACATCAGCTCCGCTTTGGCAGCCGGGGCTGTCACCTTGCCGCTGCGCACCACACGCGCCACATAGCTTACCTCAAAGTTGCCCGAGTTCTGCAGGTTGTCCGCAAAGACGCGTACCCGGTCTTTCAGGAACTCCCGGTTGTTGACCGAGGCCGGGAAGCTGTACCAGGAGCGCAGGGTCTCGGCATTCACCCCTTCCGGCAGAGCCTGGGTGGCAAGCTGCGGATCCACGGCTTCGAAGGTGGCGGGCAGGCGATCCTCCAGCACCAGATAACGCAGATTGGTGGCTGTGGGGGCAGCGGTGGCTGTTACGGTGACGCGCACGATGTCGCCCACGCGGAATGTGGCAGTGGGTTGCCAGGTGCCATCCGGCTGCAGCTGTTCGTAGCGGCGGCTCACGTCGAAGCCATTGCTGACGGCTTGCTCCGCCTGTTGTTGGGCGAGGTAGCCCTCGGCAAAGCCGGTCACATACACGGGGTTGCCGATGCTGTGCCAGTTTTCTGTGCTGTCGGTGGTGGTGCGTACCTGCATGGGGGTGTTGGCGGTGATGGTGGTGCCGTTCACCTTGGCGCGGCGGTCGGAGATGCCGGCTCCCTGATTATAGAAGTGCACGCAGAGCAGCATCCAGGCATTGCGCCAGGTGGAGTATTGCCCGGCACTGCGTTGCAGGTAGTCGCGCAGCATCTTTTCCGTGGCCGGGGATTTGGGAGCGGAGCCAATGGAGTAGAGGGTGCGGAGCGCTTCCAGCGGTGGCAGGGTATAGCTGCCCCAGGTTGTTTCGCCGGCCTTCTGTGCCAGGTTGTGTAACTCTGCGGCGCGGCTGTGGTTCAGCTGGGCGGCGCAGAGTGCCAGTATCCACTTCTGTTCCGCATTCAGCCGGTGGAGTGTTTTTTCCGCTCGCTGGAGCAGTGTGTCGAACACGCTTGTTGTGAGCTGATTGGTCAGGGAGAGCACCAGGAGGCTCAGGTAGCAGTTGCCGTTATCTTCGGTTATCTGCTTTTTCAGCGCGTTGAAATCTGCCCGGGGACGCTCTCCCATGATGCTGAGAATCAGCACAGCATAGGGCGAGAACTCGCTGGTTTGCGCTCCGCCATCCCAGTAGCAGAAGCGCCCGGAATCCAGTTTGCGTGCCAGAAGCTTGCGCTTAACCTCGTCGATGATGACTGTCGGTTCTTTGTCTGCCGGGAATGTCAGCCCCAGTGTTTCCTGCAATTCCTCCCGCAGCAGCCAGGGCAGCACGGTGGAGCACAGCTGCTCGGTGCACCCGTAGGGATAGGTGAAGAGGTATTGGAGCGGATAGCCCAGCCCGGCCAGCGGCGAGGTGGACATAGTGAGCTGTACCGGGCTGCCGGCACGGTAGGCATTGCGCAGCCAGTTGCTCAGCTGTCCGCTCCGGCCGTTTTTCAGCTCTGCCCACACATATTCGCGCAGGTGTGGGGTGGGGGGCACGGCATCGAAGCGCAGCTCCACGGCATCTTTAACCGGGGCGAGGGGGCTGCCCGGTGCGGCATCTGCGGCCTGCACGCGCCATTGCAGTTGGGTGGGGGCGGCGCTCTGCACACGGATGGGGAAGTGGATAGTGGCCGGGGTGTTGCCGTTGAGTGTGACGCTCTGCGAGGTCTGAGGAATATCCACATTCTGCCCGCTGAGGCTCACCTGCCAGCGGAGTGAATCTGCGCTGCCGGTCGGCAGTTGCTCCGGCAGCATGCTCACGGTGACGGGTAGCAGCAGTTCATCGCCCTCGGTGGCACTCATGGGGGCTATGGGCTCCAGCATGATGGGTTTGTTTACCCGGTAGCTGCTCTCCCCGGCACCGAACTTATCCCCCGCAGCGGCCACGGCCATCAGGCGGTAGCGCGTCAGGGTGTCCGGGTTGCTGTAGGTGGTGGAGAAACGTCCGTCTGCATCCGTGCGTATACTGGCCAGCCACAGGGCGCAGGGGGTGAAGTTGCGGCGCATGGCTTCCGCCGAGCTGTCCGAGACGTCAGCTTCCATCTCGCTGTCATCACCGCCGCCGATAAAGACGCCTTTATTACCCAGATAGCGGTTCTTGAGGTTTTCGCTGACGAGGTGCCCCAGGCCGGAGTAGGTGTTGACGCAGTTCCTGCGTTCGTGCGGGCTGTAGAAATGGCCGACGGGGTCAGGCAGTTTGTAGCCCATTACCTGCAGGGTGCCTTCATCTTCGGCATACAGGGTCACATCCGCATGGGGGACGGGGTTGCCGTCGGCATCTGTAATGATGCCGCTCACCGTGCAGGGTACGCCGGGCAGAATGGCCTGCTGCGGGGTAGTGAGTTGCACGGTCAGCACTTTCTCCGGGACTTCCACATGCAGCATGCAGGAGCCGAGCTTCGTGATGGGCTTGCCATCGCTGCCACGGCGGGCATCGCTCTGTACCAGGCTCACATTCACATACACCACCGGGGCATCGCCGGGTTCGATGGGGACATCGATGACGGGTTTATCCACCGTGACGCTGCGGCGGTAGTGGCGCAGCACGCCTTCGCGCTCCACCGTGACGAGCAGCTCGGCATCCACCGGGGTTTGCACCAGCACCTGCGCTGTGTCGCCGACGCGGTAGGAGGGTTTGTCTGCCACCAGCTCCAGTTCTTCGTGGTCCAGGTACTCCCAGGGGCTTACTTCATCCCCCCACACGTAGTGGCGTGTGGCGCTGCAGAACTTCCGCCCGTGGGCATCGGTGCCGCTCACCAGCACATCGTAGCGCCCGGCGCTCTCTACGGGGAGCTCCAGTTGGGCGGGGCTGCCGGTCAGCTGAACTTCTGTCTTGTGCGTGGTGGTGGTTTCCTCGCTGTTGCGGACGGAGTAACTGCTTTCTGTGCCGTAGCGGTAGGGGTGGAACACCGTGCGGTGCAGTTCTACCGTGGCTGTCAGTGGGGTGCCATCCCAGGCAGTGCCATCGGGCTTTACGGCCACGAGCTCCACGGGCAGGGTGCCGCCCACTCTGGTCAGGGTGGCACGGGTGCGGATGCCGACGTAGACATCTGCGGGGTGCAGGGTGCTGTGCTGCACGCTGCGTATGCTCTGTTCATTGCCATTGGTGACGGTGGCTGTGGCGGTCAGCCGGCGCAGGAGCGGGAACTCCATGGCCGGCAGGGTGAAGCTGTGGCTGCCTGTGCCCCGGGCATCCAGCGCACTATCGGCGGAGGTGGTGGAGGTTTCCTGACTCAGCCTGTTCGGGTCGCTGTAGGCATAGAAGTAATCCCACGGTTGAGTGCGGAAGTCGCCGAAGCGGAACTCGCGCCATTCGGGCTGCTGCGGGTAGAAGTTACCGGTGGAGGTGGAAAGGCGCCAGTTCACCCGGCCATGAGCCACGGGGGTGGTGGTAAAGTTGGTGGCAGCGGCGGTGATCTGCACGCGGTTGTTGTCCGGCTGCACGGAAAGGGTGCTCTTCACCTCGAACTCGTTGCGGCGGAATTCCTTGCATTGGAGTTCCTCCCGGTGTTCTCGGCGGATGGTTACGAATTGCTTTGCCTTCGGATGCTCTGCGATGAAGGCTGTGTCGGGTGAGCTTCTGTCGGCATCTCCCTTAAAGACGAATTCGAAAGAGATGCTGTGCTGCCCGACTGTCTGCATCGGTATATCTACTGAAAAGCTGCCGTCCTCTCCCACGGTCACAGGCAGGGTGGCGATGGTTTTGTAGTTCAGCCGCACTTCTGCCTTGCCACTCTCGATTGCCGGTGTGCTCAGTTTGTTGTGCTGCAGCCAGCGCACCATGCCCTTGATATGGGCGGTTTCGCCGGGGCGGTAGAGCTCGCGGTCGCTGAAGCTGTAGAAGATGGGTGAGGGCACATCTGCCGGGCTGAGTCCGTTCTCCATCAGTCGGCTGTTGGTCCAGCTGTTGCTATGCCATTGTTCGCTATCGCGGGCATCGTGCGGCAGTGTTACGCAGTCATCTGCCGTCATGAGCTGGAGATAGCTCACCCCGGCAGGAAAATCTCCCTGGGCCAGGCCGTTTTCTACCGGCATTTCGGCGAGCTGCTTTCCCTCCTTATCGTAGAGCCTTAGCGTGCCGGCAGGTATATCCTGCGCGGTGCTCAGGCTATAGGCACGGGCAAAGAGGTGCCGCCCGTTGGTTTTCCACATCAGGCCGAGGTCGGTCACCTGCACGAGCCCCTGATTCACAGCCGGGGTCTTGCTGAGGCGCAGGGGGTCGCCCTCTGCCTCCACGAAGTACAGCCCCCCCACCGACTGCCCCGGGAAGAGCTCGGCCAGGGGCAGGGAAATCTCATTTTCGTCCCCCGTTTGCAGCGGTCGCTCTGCCATGGCCACCACGCCGGGCAGAGTAGCAGTGGCCACTTTGTTGTCGGGCAGCTTGTCATCCTCCAGTCCGGCAGCTTTGCGTTCTTCCTCGCTGCGGCGGGAGTAGTCATTCTCGTACATGTACACGCCTCGTTTATAGCGCAGGCGGTAGTCCTGCAACAGGTGCACGGCTGCTGCGGGGTTATTGTCCAGCTTCCATACGCGGATATGGCCGTTGAACAGGTGGCCGTAGCGGCAGCGCAGGGTGGTGCTGCCGCGCAGCTGCAGGTGGCTTGCTGTCACATCGGTATAGATGTAGGGGCGCGGCGGGCGCAGGGTTGTTTCTGCGCAGGGTGTTTCCTCGCATTTGGCGGTGGTGCAGAGGGTGGGATATTCCCCTTCGCAGTGCAGACAGGGCTCAAGTCTGCCGGTTTCTGCTGCAAAGGTGATGCCCTGCAAGCCTTCTCTCGTCTCGCCTGTTGTCAGCCGCAGGCTGTGTGTCTGTGAGGCAGTGGGGGTGAGCACAATGCTCTGCCCCTCCAATTGCCCGCGCAGGGCACCGTCCTTCCACTCCAGGGGGAGCCGTTCGGCGGATTCCTCGTTGCGGCTGATGCTCCATTTCAGGTTGCTGATGAGGCCGGGCATGTCGGTGGTGGTGGGCATATCCAGCAGCAGTTTCACCTGATAGCTGCCCCGTTTGTTGCAGGTGGAATGCAGCCTGTACTCCTGCGCCGGTGCGGAAATCGTGTTGAACACATGGTCGGTATAGGTGCTGTATCGGTAGCTCCAGGCGCTTCCGGGCAGCAGCATCTCAATCTCTTTGCCATCGGGGGAATAGCCGGGAAACTCTGCCAGCCAGATGTTGGGCGCCACTTCCTCCGGCGGGCGTGTGGCCAATTCTTCCCAATTAAAATCTCTGTAGTAGAGAGATTCCCGATTGGCCAGTATATCGGCCACTGTCGCGGGGCGCACGTTCAGCCGGTGGCTCTCGCCATCCACCCGATAGCAGAGCCGGGGTAGGCGCCTTTTGAGCTCTTCGGTATATTTTACGGAACTCGCCTGAATGAATACGTCGCCATTGTCGCAGGCGGTGGTCGACAGGAGGTTGCTTCTGTGTGTGGGAAAAGCGACTTTGCGCCCGGCCAGTATTTCGCCCTTCAGCCCCTTCAGGCCGGAGGGGATTTCCAACTGCAGCATCTGCAGGGGCGGCAGTTCTCTGGTGACCACCAACTGCATGCGCGAGGGGCTCTCCCAGGTGCCGCTCACGCAGTCCGGTATCGATGTGCGGAAGTACTCCGGTTCCACCGGCTTGCCTACCATGTCCGCGCCCACCATCGGTACACAGAATTCCACAGAAAAGGCTCGGCCGATGTTCAGTTCGAAATAATACGGTTCCTCGATAAGTGGTGCCGGGTGCGTGGGCGATAGCTCTGTAGCGGCAAGCGGGGCTGTTTCCTGTGCGGGTGCAGTGCTGCTCAGGGTGAGCAGTGACAGGGCGGCGGCGATGGGTTGGTGGGCTTTCATGGCGGTATGTGGATGCGTGTTCTGCTACCTGCTATACTACTACATAACCCCGGTCATGGCAAGATTTTTCTGCTTCCCAAGGTGTGCTTCCCAAGTTGGGCGCATGTGCATGATGGCACGCGCGTAAATATGTGAAGTCCGAATGCCTTTGCGTGGCGAAATTCGCTTGCATTGCGGTGGCTCCGGTGTTAAACTGCGGGGGATGAAGAAGCTTCTGTCTGTCTGTGTTCTGAGTATGTCCGCTGTGGGAGTGAGTGAGGCAGAGCCGGCACCGGCGCAGCTGAAGGGCGCCGTGGTGGTGCTGGACTATACACATGCGGAGTTCTGCACGGAGGTGCTGGATGCAGGCACGAGTGGCTGGGTTGGCTACGAGCAGGCACGCCGCAGCAAAAACGGAGCAGCAGAGGCTTTTAATACCACGGTACTGGGCATTAAGGCCAGTCGGCGCTTGCTGCCCATCTCATCCCCGGGCGAGGGAGGCATTTACACCTACACCTGCAAGGGCGGAGATACCGGGGAAATTGATGTGAACATGTGGAAAGCTCATCAGGCAGATGCCGTGCGCGTGGTGACGCTGCGTTTCGATTCTCCCACGACAGCCACGGCTACTGAGGGCGTGTACCATGGCAACTACATCGGCACCATCCGCAACATCCGCGCGAGCATTCAACTGCCCGGGGCCTCCGCTTCTGTTCCGGACTCCGAATTGTCCCGCCTGATAGCGGAGCTGGAGGCGCAGAAGTACCCCACAGCCATGGAGAGCCGCTACCAGCAGCGCCTCCTTGCTCTGCTGCGCCGCATGGCTGCGGGAGAGCCTGCCACCATTACGGACGCGGAGGGTAAGGGGAGCACGGCGCTGCACTGTGCCTGCGAGCTCAGCCATGTGGAGCTGGTACAGTGGCTCGTGAACCAAGGCGCTGATGTGAACGCCCGCACCGCTTCCGGCGCCTCTGTGCATGACTGCGTTTGTGGCAAAAATGCTAAGGCTATTCGCCATATTCTGCGTAAGTTTTCTGCCGGAAAGTGATTTATTTTGGCTATAAAAATACTATATTTTTAACATATTGAGAATAAGTGAATCGTGCGGGTGGTGTCGAGCATGCTCTAACTTTTTTTGTTGTATTTTGGCTTGACGTTCTGATGGGGGTGTGATAGTCTGCTAATGTAGAAGCAGTTGTAAAACTGCTTCTGCGTGTACGAATAACACCTCACTCAATATAACTGATATGTCTGTAGAAGAAGTAACAACTGAAAGCTGGGGCAGCCGCCTGGGCAATTCCTTCAAAGGGATTGTGACGGGTGGTGTCCTCTTCCTGGCAGGTATTCCCCTGCTGTTCTGGAATGAGGGTCGGGCTGTCAAAACCGCGAAGGCTCTGGAGGAGGGCGAGTCCGTCTGTGTGTCGCTGCCCACTGCTGACAGCATCGATGTGCAGAATGAAGGGAAGCTGGTGCATGTGACCGGCAATGCCACGACACAGGATGTGCTGACAGATGGTCTGTTCCCGGGCATCAGCATGAAAGCCATCGAACTGCGCCGCTCCGTGGAGTACTACCAATGGGTGGAGCATCAGTCCACCCGCGAGGAGAAGCAGGTGGGTGGCAGTGTGAAGAAGATTACCACCTATAGCTACTCCAAGGAATGGGTAAGCAGCCCGGAGGATTCTTCCTCCTTTAAGGAGGCCGGACATGATAACATTGTGCACTACACCGGCGTGGATGACGAGACGAAGAATGCTCAGAATGTGACCATGGGCGCTTATTCTCTCACAGCTGGCCAGGTGAACCGTATTTCCGGCAGCAAGCCTGTGGAGCTCAAGGATGTAGCAATGCCGCAGGAACTGGCAGGCCGTACGACAGTGAGTGGCAATATGCTCTACATCGGTGCTCCCGTGGGGCCGACAATCATGCCCTTGCCCAATGGTATGCAGCCGGGAGTGGCCCAGCAGCTGTCCCCCACGATGTATGTGACGGTGGATTCCTACCCCGGCAAGCAGCTGCTGGTGCTGGATGACGCTGCCTGTGGCGCCCTTATTCAGGGACCCACGGGTGATATGTACCCCATGGTTGCTGATGAGGCAGCGGATGCCGCCTACATGATGGTGAATAATTCTCCCCGTAACATCACTGACTATGGTGATTTGACCACGCCGGCTCCGACGGTGACCCAGCAGCTGCCCGGGCTTATTCAGGTGGAGCGTCTGGGTGTGCTGCCCGTTGTCTGCTTCGGCGACAAGGTGTATGTACGCACGCAGGACAACCGCATGCTGCTCATTAAGCCCTGGCAAGACCATTATGTGGTGACGAATCATGGTGTCATGCTGCGTGCTTATATCAACCTGGGTCCGGTGCAGACCACCGGTACCGGCACGGCAAATCCCGGTGCTCCGGAGGTGGGCGATGTGCGCATTACCTGGACCTACATCCCCGACACCATGCCTGTTTCCATTGTCTCCTGCCAGCAGGGTAATACCTTCAGCCCCTATGTGGCCGAGAACGGCTACACCGTGGACCTGCTGCAGATGGGTACCAAGAGCAAGGAGGTCATGTTCCAGGCCGCTAAGGACAGCAATACCATGTGGACCTGGATTTTGCGCTTCGTGGGTTGGCTGATGATGTACATGGGCCTTAAGATGGTGCTGGCTCCCATCTCCGTGCTGGGGGATGTACTGCCCATCCTGGGCAATATTCTGGAGTTCGGCACCGGCATCATTGCCTTCATGGTATCTTCTGTCACGGCGCTTGTAGTGATAGCTATTGCCTGGCTTGCGTATCGCCCTGTGCTGGGTATCACGCTGCTGGTGCTGGCTGTGGGTCTTGTGGTGCTTATCATTAAGAAAAAGAAGAAAGCACCGGAGCCTGCTACCGCTGAGTAATAATATCTGAACCTTTAACAGAAAGCGGGGAGCTGCGGCTCCCCGCATTAATCTTTTAGCGAAATCATCATGAACTTTTCATCTGTAGCCTGCTCGTGTTGTTTGCCTGTTGCACCTCTTATCTGCATTGTGTGTCCTTCTGCAGTTTCCGCAAGCCAGGAGGAGAGTTCGCATGAACAGCTCACCGCCGAGCTGAATCGGCATTGTGGCTCTATGCCGCAGTGGCCAACTATTCTCAATTTTCTTAGCAACATTAAGACCGCCGGCAATATTGATTGGCAAGACCGCCACGGAATGACTCTGCTGGAGTACTGCATGCTCGAATGCCGGGAGCGCAGGGCAGATGTGGTGCAGATTCTGTTGCTGGCCGGTGCTTCTCCTGATGTGGCCGGTGTGAATGGAATGACGCCCTTGCACCGTGCAGCCTATTTTAATGATTATCGCTCGGCTCTGCGACTTCTGGCGCATGGAGCCCGGGTGGGTGTGAAGGATGCTCAGGGGCGTGTCCCATTGCAACTGGCACAGCAACCCCAGCTGCGCAAACTGCTCCGAACCGGGCGCCCGGTGGAGTGCAAGTCCCCATTCTCGCTGGATGTTTGGCGTGCGGCCTGCGCCGGCGATGCCGAGGCCTGCTACAGCATGAGTACGCTTTACGATGATGGTATCGGTGAACAGGTAGGCTCCATCTCTGACTGGGCTGCGGATGCCTCTACTCCAAACCCGGATGCCGCTGAGCGCCGCGCCTGGCTGGAACAGGCCGCTAAGGGCGGCGATGCCCGCGCTCTCTACGAGTTGGGAATCCGCCTTCTCTGGGGGAGGGATGGGGTGCAGGATGAAGCCCGGGCACGCCAATACTTGCAGCGGGCTGCCGCAGCCGGTCATGCAGAAGCTTCTGAACTTTTACAAGATTAACCCCTTACCCAATATCCCTCACTGTTTTCTGTAACGCGTTTTTTTGTCTATGAAAACTCAGTTCCTTTCCATGTTTTTATCCGCCGCCGCCGTGTTGACTTGTGCGCAGGCTGCCCAGCCGGCACCGGAATCCATGGCCGGCAAGTCACTGGTGGTGCTGCTTGATGAGGTGCAGGTTTGCCGTACGGACATGTATGCAGAAGCGCAGGGGCCTTGGTATGAGCAGCGCCTGGATATCCCCCTGCTGCTGCGTTTTCCGGCGCAGGATAATACATACATCGCACCCCATCCCCACAACAACGAGGAGACCACCTGGCCGAACATTACGGTGAGCTACGCTGCGGCGGAGGACCGCTCAGAGGGCTATGTGAAGGTGGAGAACGCCATTTTCCAGGCTTTGGTGGTGCTGACTTTCGAGAAAGAAACTCCGGCTCCACAGGGCGGGAGCAACATCCTGGAGGGCTCGGCCTATGTGTACTGGCACGAGGATTGCGAGACGCGCCACATGCGCGCGGCTACCTTTCTGGTGCGAGATGCGTGGCAGTACGACCCGGCCATACAGCTGCCCGGCGCAGATACGGCAGATGGTGATCCGGAGTTGTTGGATGACGGCCTGAACGACATTCTGATGGCTCTCGAAAAAACAACTTACACGAGCGCCACAGAGCGCTTGTTTCAGAAGCGCCTGGTTGCCATGCTGCCGCAGATTATGGTTCTGCACAACCCCTCTTTCACCTCGCCGGACTACAAGGGTAACACAGCTTTGCACTATGCTTGCGGGCTCAGCCATGTGGCACTGGTGCAGTGGCTGGTGGACCATGGGGCGGACACATACGCCCGCACGGAGAAAGGCGCGAGCGTGGATGCCTGCATCAGCGGCCCGAATGCCGCCGCTATCCGTGCTATTCTTCGTAAGGCTCGTCATCATAAATAAATATGAAAGTAATTTCGACACTGCTGACTCTTTTTCTGTGTGTTGCTGCATTTGCTGTGGCGGCACCGGCTCCGGGGCAGCTGGCCGGGCGCGTGCTGGAGGTGAACTTCCGCGGCGCGCTTTGCTGCGAGGTGGTGCAAGACCGCGCCGGGGAGTGGCAGCCGGCCGTGGCTACACCGCTGGTGGTGCAGTTTCCGCAGGAGCAGGGGCGTGAGTTCTACATTCAACTTGATGCGCCTTTGCCGGGCGAGGAGGATTTGTGGCCGCCGAACCGTGTGAGCTATGCGCCGCAGGGGGAGATGGCCGTGCTCATGGTAAAGGGGCGCATGCGCTACCTGGTGCTTATGCTCAACTTCGATACGCCCGAGAGCGGCACAGCTACACTGAACTGGAGCATGGACGAATCTGCCTGGCTGGCACGCAGTGCTACGTTTCGCCTGCGCGATGCTCGCAGCTCCGGCGGGCGTGTGGTTCTGCCGACAATGGAAGATGAAGAAGGTGCCCTCCAAACACTGGATGACGGGCTGGGGGAACTGGTGCGTGAGCTGGAGCAGCGCACGTATCCTACCGCTGTGGAGCGTTTGTACCGGCAGCGCTTGCTTACCCTGCTACCGCAGATTATGGAGGGGGCACACATAGACCACTCGATGTCCAACTCAAATGGCACCACTGCCCTGCATAACGCCTGCGGCCTGAGCCACACGGAAATTGTGCGCTGGCTGGTGGAGCACGGCGCAAACCTGGAGGCCAAAACAGAAAAAGGGGCGAGTGTGGATGACTGTGTGGGCGGTGCGAATGCTGCCGCCATACGCGATATTCTGCGCGAGGCGCGGAAGAAAAAGTAATTTTTGAAAATCTGAAGGAACGCTATGATGAAGAAAAACATTCTGATGTTGTTGCCGTTGCTGGCGCTCAGCTATAATGCTGCGGCGGAACCCCGGAAAGCCAGTACACGCGAGCTGGGCTATACTGAGTATTACCTGAAAGAGTTTGAGGCTGAGGTGAGGCGTGCACAGGGAAGTTCCAACACGATGTTCCGCAATAAGAACGAGGCACTGAAGCGTGTGCAGGCTCTCATGCAATCCTACCCGGAGGACCCCGCCGTGCTGGCTCTCTATGAGCGTACCCGCGCCGCCCTCATGATGAGCAAGGGCGATTATCAGGCCGTCACTCCTGCCATGATGGCCTACCTGAACAACGAGAAGAATCTGCGCGAGAAGTACGCCCAGCTCAGTGTGAACAAGTGGAAGGAATTGCAACAGGGGCGCGAGTTGCTTGCTCGCGTGTTTCCTGCTGCAGACCCGATGAAGAACACGGAGCAGACCTCCCCCATCGGTAAAACAATTATTTTGCCGGATGTGAAATACCCGGACAATCAGTTTGTGGGTGGCTCCGGCGAATACATCGCCGTGGGTAAGCCCTCTACAGGTTTCTACTTCGTGAATATTGGCGGCCGGGAGTGGGTGGGCCCCTACGAGGCCATCAAGCGTTTCCGCCGCGATGTGGATGGCTCGCTGGGCGAAAGCCACAATTTTACGGTGCTGGGGACGGTGCAGGGACCGGTGATGGAAATTCCCGGCAACCGCCGCACCAATATGGCCTGGGGCTGGGTAGTGGAGCCGGAAGCTCTCTACATAGATGGTCGCATTGTGGCCACATTTGACGCCGCCGACGAGAAAGGCGGTTCGTATGTGGAGGAAGAGAAGGTTGCGGCTATTAAGGAAAGCTGGTACACGGAGAAGGACGTGCCGGAGAACGCCACGCCGGAGCGTGTGATGGAAATCTTCCTGGCTGCCATTAAGGAGAAGAACTACGAGCTGTATCGCAAGTGCATCAATCCCGAGCGCCGCAAGACGGAAACCGCAGAATCTTTGCTGCGTTATCATTGGGATCTCCACCAGGAACGCCTGCATGGCGAGTATGTGCATGCCGTTTTCAGCGATACGAAAATCACTGTTGTCAAAGGGCACGATGATAAGAACGACTTGGAAAACTTCTTCCTGGATGACTCCCAGCGCAATCAGCTGACCCGGATGTTGGGGGAAAAGGTGGAGCACGCCACGGTGCAGAGCCGTGCCTTCGATGCCAATGGTAAGCAGGTGGGTACCAAGAATGCCCACAGGCTTATCCGCAAGGGCGGCGGACGCTGGTATGTGGATAACTATGGCATACGCTTCTGATAGCTTCATTCTTAACTCCTCAAACAGATATGAAAATGAACAGACTTTTTTACCTCCTGGCACTGGGCGGGCTTGTTCTGCCCTCTCAGCTCAAAGCTCAATCTCCGGGCTATGATTTCACGCAGGATGAAAATGTGGGCTACGATTTTACCCAAGAGGAAGACTCTGCGGAAGCTGATAAACGCAAGCGGGAGCAGCAGTCCCTCATCTACAACGGTCCCCAGTATGTGGCGGCCTGTCGCAAGGCATACCAGGAGGATATCATGTGGGTTATTTCCGCTTGTTGCGATGGCATCATCGGCAACCGCGATTTGGTGGAGTGCATCTATGACCCGGATCCTGCCACGCTGTACCGCGAGGCTGCATCCAAAATCAGCAGCAAACACCTTTTTGCCCCGAGCGAAGGACAATTTATGGATGGGGTGCTCACCCGCTCCATGCTGGCTCAGGCCAAGCCCAATATCAATAGCAAGCAGTATGCAGAAATTGAGCACATGATTACGCGTGCCGAGATGCTCACCAAGTGGTTCCTGGGACCGTTCGGCAAGGCTTGCATGGCACATAATTACGATTATCTGAAAGAGGTGCAGCGCGTGGCCCGATTCAAGGAGTATACCAAAACGGACAGGTTCCGCTCCATGGATTCGCTCTATGTCGATATGCAGAAAGCCTTTTACGGCGAGTATGTGCGTGCTCGCGCAGACAAAGGGCTTGCCTACCTGAGCAGCAACAAGCACAATAGCTACGTTTTCTTCCACCATTTCCACAACTCCGTCAGCCAGTCCGAGCGCGATGGCTGGCTTGGCTTTGTGGTGCTGGGTGGTAGTAAGTCTTCCCCTTACACAGGCCCTGTTTTCGGTGTGGACGCCGTCTTCCGTACCGTAGGGGTGGAATCGCCGTTCAAGTATTTTGATATCCGCGGAGGCAAGGTCATTACGGCGGCTACTGCCGAGGCGGCCGAGCTGGCAAGTTATATGCGCTATTTTGATTTCTGGTCCGAAAACCGCATAACAGCTGCCTGGGAAGCCGGGAACAAGGCGAACGCGCTGGCCAAGAATGCTGCTGATGACTTTTTTAGCGGTATTCACAAGGTGGCTGGTGAAATCGTGGTGAAGGAAGATGCTGATTTTAAGCGTCTTGTGGGCAATGTTGCCTTGTATGCTCTGGATAAGATGGTAACGATGGATGACGAACTCATCGGTTTCGAGAAGTTCCTGCGTGATAATACCGTTTTCCTGAAGAATCGTAATCAGCAGAAGTCCAGGGCTTCGCTGCAGTACCAGGTGCAAACCTGCGTGGACTACGCCAACATGAGGTTTGAGCGCATGATTCAGACGGCACGCCAGACGGTGCCGGAGTCTGACCCTGCACGCAGTAAAAACTAAACCCGCATTTATTGATATGATGAAAAACAGATACGTCAGAAGTGGCCTTCTTGCCATCGCTTCCCTGCTGGTGGCCTCCTGCGAGATTTATCCCAATGGCTACAGTTCCTTCACCTATTCCACCAATGGTTACAGCTCTTCCGTAGCTTGGACAGCGGCCAGCTACGATGCCAACGGCTTCCCGATATACGGCTACGCCTACGGTCGCCCGGTATATGGCTACACCCATACAGGGCGCCCCATTTATGTGGTAAATCAGTTGTATGCCGGTTGCTATGTGCCCGATTGGCGCCCCGCACCCTGGTGCAATCACCATCACCATTATCCCAGCGGTGTGCACCGCCATGCCTCGCCCCCTCACCACGGGCATGGCCACAAGCCCGGTGTGCGTCCGCCCCGGAATGCCCCCATTCACAAGAACCCGCAGTCTGTGTTGGGCAAGCAGCCCCACGGCCGGCCTCACCATGCCGATACGCCGCCTCGCCCCCATCAGGTAAGTAAGCCTTCCACGCGCCCCGCTCAGCCTGTAAAGCGCCCGGACATGAATGCGGGTACCCGGGCTACACGCCCCGCCCAGCCTGTAAAGCGTCCGGACATGAATGCGGGTACCCGGGCTACACGCCCCGCCCAGCCTGCAAAGCGCCCGGACATGAATGCGGGCACCCGGGCTACACGCCCAGCGCAGCCTGTAAAGCGTCCGGACATGAATGCGGGTACCCGGGCTACACGCCCCGCCCAGCCTGTGAAGCGTCCGGATATGAATGCAGGCACCCGGGCTACACGCCCAGCGCAGCCTGTAAAGCGCCCGGACATGAATGCGGGCACCCGGGCTACACGCCCAGCGCAGCCTGTAAAGCGCCCGAGCACGAATGTGGGTGCACACGCTTCCCGCCCGAGCCGTAGTACGGGGTCTCGCCCTGCGCGTTAATAAGATAAAAACCGATTCGTCGGCCTTCGGTAGCTGATATGCTGAAAACCCTCGCCGTTTCCCTGTTGTTGAGCTCGCTCTCCCTTTGTGCGGAGAGCGGCAGCATGGTCGGCACACTGGAAGGGAAGGTGATGGAAATATCCTTTGCCGGTGCCATGAAGTGTGTCTCCACGCAGCCCGTGCCTACCAACGTATGGAAATATGCGGATTATACGCCCATGCTGGTGCAGTTCCCTGCGGATTTCGAGAAAAACTTTCGCACGGTGTCCCCGGCTGCAGAGGTTGCAGGCTACAGCTTTTCCGCCGGTGGGAAACAGTATGGCACGGTGACACTGCGGCTACCGGATGCCGAGCTGCAGCTTAACTTTTCCTTTACCGGAGCGCAGGAGGGTGTGGCTGCCCTGACCTGGTCCGGGAAGGGGGAGACCCTCCATCTGCGGGATATGCGCTTCCACCTGCAACCCGCCCCCACTCCGGAGGGGCGTGTGGTGCTGCCGCAGCCGCTGCCGGATACTTTGCCCGGCCTGCTCGCAGAGCTGGAGGCACGCCGCTACGCTACAGCCGTGGAGCGCCTCTACCAACGCCGCCTCCTGACCGCTCTGCAGAATATACGGGAAGGCTCTTTCTATGTGGATACTGTGCTCGAAAATGCGAACGGCACTACCGCTTTGCACAATGCCTGTGGCCTGAGCCACACGGAAATTGTGCGCTGGCTGGTGGAGCATGGAGCCGATACTGAGGCCAGAACAGCCAAAGGCGCGAGTGTGGATGACTGTGTGGGGGGGCCGAATGCTGCCGCAATACGCGATATTCTTCATAAAGTTCGCCATAAATAATATCCCCTGTATGAAAACGTTTTTATACTCAGCGATGTTCCCGGTCTTGGCCGCGCTTGCCTGCGCCACCCCGGAGCAGGATGCGGCCGCTCGTGTGCAGGCTGCTTTTGTCTGCGATTATATCACAGAGACGGGCTATGAGATTCCACAGACGGACGATGCCGTGCAGGCAGACGCCGCCTTGCTGTACCGCTATGTGAAGAAACACCGCAGCCTGCCCAAGGGGGTGGCCGCTAACAGCGACCTGGGACGTTTGCTACAGTCTGCTCTGCTCGCCAATCAGAGCGAGAGGAACTTTCTGGCACGGGTGCAGGAGGAGCTGCTGCATGCCCGTGAGATTAAGCTGGATGAGCTGCATGAGAATGCCTCATTCTTTGCGGATGCCCAAGTGGAGCTTACCCTCTATGGCGACGAGGACAGTGTCGTCATCACCTTCGATTGCTCCGGAGAAAACCCGCCGGAGGTGGATATTGACCGCTCGAACCCGGTCAACCGGAATGCCTACACTGTGAACTTAAGTTTCAGCGGTCGTATTGCTCTGGATGGTGATACCTGGGCTACGCTGCTGCTTGATCCCGCTTATTCCCTGGTGGTGGTGAATCGCCCGGAGGATTGTTTCAGCGCCGAGCTTGCGCGGCATTTCGGCTGCCATTGTAAATACGTCACCTATTTTGGCGAGCTGGAAAACGATACTCCCCGCATGATGGAGCTCTCCTATACCCCCGAGGGGGAGCAGACGTCTCCTCCCATTCGCAGCATCAGAGCCATTCCTGTGTATTTCTGCCTCCAGAATATCGGGGAATAATGTCCGGGCACTTGTCTGTGCCGGCTCGGGCATACCCCGTCGGCAGGCGAGATTCGGGCTGCTTATGGTGTTCATATCGGTGTATAATGCTGTGAATAACTTTCGTAATATATTTACAGGAAACGAGTAGAGAGTGTGAATAAAATCCACGGGGGCTTAAATGGGGCTTGCCCCCTGAAAATCAGCCACAAAAAAAGAAGCGGTCGTTACCACTTTGTCTTGCTTACGACCTCTCCCATAATAGCCTTTTTGTGACGGTGAATTTTAGCGACTCTAAAATGCTGTGTATAAACAGCTTGTGGAAATTAATGTCATTTTCTGAAAATCACCCCGAAATTTACCAAGTTTCATAACGGGTTGCAGGCAGTTTTGGAAGATTGTTGCTATCAATATTTTTCAACACTTGTTCACATGAGGTGGCACATCCATTGATAAGTATAGAGATAAAACTTGCTATGCCCATACGAGATGCCTTCAGCACATATAAAATCATGAACGCTTATTCTGTTTTTATAAAAAATAAACAAAAATAGAAAAAAATCAGCATAGCATAGGCAATTCAAAAACCTCTTACGCTGGCATTTGTGCCAACAGCATAATGATATTGAAGCACCAGAAGACATCCGGAAAAATATAGAATTAATCATTCGCGGAAATGGTAATGTAGTGCGAATCGGGAAAATCCATATACCTGCACATGGTAAACTACGCATCGAAATAAAGGGGCAGAACAACCACATCACAATTCGTGATGGAGTCAGGTGCGGTTATTTAAACATCACCATAGGTGAATCTCACAGAGATGCCCCTCCTGCTCACAATTCTTCCATCAGTATAGGAGAAGGAACTTCATTTCTGGAAACATCAATTGTGACTCCTCACAGCAATGCCAAAATCGATATTGGCAGCCAATGCATATTCTCCGTGGGCATCGATATCCGACACACAGATTCGCACCCCATATATCGTAGATTCCCGAAAGACCGCACTATGATAGGGTATCGATGGGAGGTTTGACTGCCATATTTTTGTATATCTGAATCTGCTTGTTGAGTATTTCGCGAACGATGGGAGTCTTGCCGGGGATGTGTATCCATTCTATCACATCCAGCTCATCCAGCAGAGAAGACATGGTATATTTGCTGAACATTTCATGTTCTTGCATCTGCTTCTTGATGTATGATAATAAGAACAGCCCAATAAAATGCACGAATAATTTACCTTCGAGAGCTTCCTCGGATGATACGAGCAAGCGATTGCCATTCGAACGTTCCTTGATGTTACTGAACGCTTTTTCTACCACGTCTCGGTTTCTGTAGAGCAGCAGTGCCTCGCGCGCATCCTTTATTTCATTGCTCATCAAAGCAAAATAGCCAAAACAAGCTTGCGCTTCCTGCATCGCTTCACGATTAATCTCAATT
>JAFQGF010000060.1 GCA_017415555.1 Akkermansia sp. | reverse complement strand
TCACCATGGTCGGAACGACCATTCTTCACCACAGGCAAAGCCTGTTCTTCACTACGAGCCGAATGGCGAGTTCAAAATTAAATTGAAAAGCCGGTCCTACGGCCCGGCGGTGAAGAACTCGCCCGTAGGGCTCGTGGTGAAAAATGAGCCTGAGGCTCATGGTGAAGAATCTGAGCTCACGCTCAGAGAGTGAAGAACGGCCCCGGGGCGGGGCCGTGGATATTTTGGGGGGATTAAGACACGCAGAAGGTGCTGTGTGAATGCCTTTAAGCTTGACCAAGGGGCGGTTGGAGCGTATAGTCTCCCGCGAAGATATGATGAAAGACCAGATTGCAAGCGTACAAGCTGCCGCTCTGGACCGGATTGCCGGCATAACCGACATGAAAGGCCTGGAGGATGCCCGCGTGGGCATACTCGGCAAAAAGGGAACCCTGACCCAGGTGCAGCAGGGCATGCGCGATGTGCCGAAGGAAGACAAACCGGCAGTAGGCGCCATGCTCAATGAAGCACGCGCCACCATCACCGCCGCGCTGGAGGACCGCAAGACCGCCCTGCAGGCCGAGCTGGATGCTGCCGCCGTGGCCGGGGTGGACTTTACCATGCCGGGAGCCACGCTTCCTGCCGGTGGGCTGCACCCCATCTCCATTGTGAGAGATGAGGCTGTGCGCGTGCTACGCCGCATGGGCTTTACGCTGGCTGACGGTCCGGACATCGAGGACGAATGGCACTGCTTCGATGCCCTGAACACGCCGGATGACCACCCCGCCCGCAACGAGAAAGACACCTTCTACTTCGACAGCGGCAAGCTGCTGCGCACGCAGACCAGCACCGTGCAGGCCCGCGTGATGGAAAAACAGGCTCCGCCGGTGCGCATCATCTGCCCCGGCTCTGCCTTCCGCCGCGATGCTATCGATGCCACCCACCTCTCCGCCTTCAACCAGATTGAGGGGCTGTATGTGGACAAGAACGTGAGCGTGGGTGACCTGAAAGGAACGCTGGAATACTTCCTGAAAGCCCTCTTCGGCAGCGAGACTGCCGTGCGCTTCCGCCCGCACTTCTTCCCCTTCACCGAGCCGAGCTTCGAGATTGACGTACTGCTGCAGGCAGCCGGTCAGGCTCCGCGCTGGATTGAGATTGCCGGCTGTGGCATGGTGAATCCCGCCGTGTTCGAGAACATCGACAAGGCTACCGGCAAGACCCAGTACAGCGGTTGCACGGGCTTTGCCTTCGGCATCGGCCTGGAGCGCCTGGCCATGATTCGCTGGGGCATTCGCGACATCCGCCTGCTCATCGAGAACGACGTACGCTTCCTTGCCCAGTTCCAATAAACCCCTAACCCCTTTCCTGACAAGATACAATGAACGTTTCTCTTAACTGGCTTGCAAGCTACATAGACCTGGAGGGCCTCGGCACCCAGCAGATGGCCGACATGCTCACCTTCGCCGGCATTGAGGTGGAGGGCATACAGGAGCGCGGCGTCACAACCGACCTGGTGGTGGTAGCGCAGGTGATGGAAAAGACCCCCGTGGAAGGCAGCGACCACCTCAACGTCTGCATGGTGGATGCCGGAGAAGGCGCTCTGCGCCAGATTGTGTGCGGCGCACAGAACTACAAGGTAGGCGATAAGGTACCCTGCGCCCTGCCCGGTGCCGTACTGCCCGGCGGCTGGGAGATTAAGGACGGCAAACTGCGCGGTGTGGAGAGCCGCGGCATGCTCTGCTCGGCCTCCGAGCTGGGGCTGCCCGACAAGGAGCACGGCCTGTGGATTCTGCCCGCCGACTATGAAATCGGCACCCCCGTACGCAACTTTGTGGGCACAGACACCATCTTCGAGCTGGAGATTACCCCGAATCGCCCGGACCTGCTGAGCCACTGGGGCATGGCTCGCGAGCTCGCCGGCATCACCGGTCGCAAGCTGAAGGCCGACCCCGCTTCCGCCGCCATGGGTGCGGTGGAAACCAAGCCCGCCGGCGACTTCATCACCCTTTCCGCGCCGGACATCTGTCCGCTCTACACCGCCACCCGCATCAAGGGCGTGAAGATTGGGCCCTCCCCCGAGTGGCTGGCAGACCGCCTGGTAGCCATTGGCCTGCGCCCCATCAACAACGTGGTGGACATCACCAACTACTGCCTCTTCGAGCTGGGGCACCCCCTGCACGCCTTCGATGCCGCCAAACTCACCGGCAGCCTCAACATCCGCCGCGCTGCTGAGGGCGAGCAGTTCGAGAGCCTCATGGGCGACACCTACAGCCTGAAGGAAGACGACGTCGTCATCTCCGACTCCTCCGGTGCGGCCCTTGCCCTAGGCGGTGTGATGGGCGGCCTGAACTCCGGCGTAACCGAAGCCACCACCAACATTGTGCTGGAGAGTGCTTGGTTTGCCCGCAGCAACATCCGCTTCACCAGCCGTCGACTGGGGCTGGGGTCGGACTCCTCCTACCGTTTCGAACGCGGCACCTCGCCGTGGAATGTACTGCGCGCCGCAGCCCGTGCCACCGAGCTCATCCTCGAATGCGCCGGCGGCACCGCCGAGCCCGTGCTCGTAGGCGGCCAGGCTCCCTGCCTGGTGCCCGAGGAAAACGCACCGAATGCCACCGTGGTAGAGCAAGGCAGCGATGCCAAGATTTATTACGCCCTCGACCAGGTGCAGCTCGATTGGAAGGAGCTGGACGTGATGACCAACGGTGCCATCCCCCACACAGAGGCTACCACCATCCTGAAAAACCTCGGCCTGAAAAACATTGACGGCCGCGGCACCTGGGACTGCCCGCCCTGGCGTCTGGACCTGAAGCGCAGCTGCGACCTGCTGGAAGAGATTGTGCGCGTGTACGGCATCGACAACATCCCCGCCACCAACACCGCCATCTATGTGGAAGAGAGCGCCAACGACCGCGCCAGCGATTATCGCATGGCCTTGAGCCGCAAGCTCGCCGGTGCCGGGTTCTGGGAGGCACAGACCTTCAAGCTCATCGCAGCTGAGAGCATTGACCCCACCATCGCCAGCGTGGAGAACGCCCTGCCCATCAAACCCCTGATGGACGGCGACATCATCCGCGTTTCCCTCCCCATCTCCGAAGACCACTCCACCCTGCGCCCCTCGCTTGCCCCCGGCCTCATCTCCGTGGCCGCTCGCAACATCAACCAGGGGCTGGAGGTGCTGCGCTTCTTCGAGTGCGGCCGCGTGTTCCGCAACACAGGTGGAGGCAAGGGCAAGGACATTGAGAGCGAGGTGCTGGGCATCTTCATGGCCGGCAAAATTGGTCCTGCCAGCTGGGCAGAAACCAAGCCCGCCACGGCCGGTTTTGAGCACATCCGCGCCCTGCTCGACATCCTGGTACCCAAGGCCACCATCACCCTCACCCCGGCCAAGCAGCCCCGCGAAAACGCAGCTGTAGGCGCCGACATCCAGATTAACAACCAGGCCTGCGGTTACTTTGCCCGCCTGTCACTGGCCAAGTGCCGCACCCTCGGCCTGCCCATGGAGAGCTACTACGCCGAGCTCGACCTGCGCAAGCTGCAGCAGGTGGCCACCGCCCCCTACAAGGCAGCAGACCTGCCCCAGTTCCCCGGCTCCTCCCGCGATGCCTCCCTCGACGTCCCCGCCGCTACCCGCCACGCGGACATCATGAAGGCAGTGGAGTCCGCCAAGCAGAAGCTGCTGGTCAGCACCGGGCTGAAGGACGTCTTCTGCGACCCGACCGGCGAAAAACTCGCCGCCGACCGCAAGGCCATGACCTATACCTTCCTCTATCGCGATGCGAAGAAGACCCTCACCGCTGCCGAGGTGGACGCCGCCCACAAGTGCGTGCTGGACACCCTCGCCGCCAAGGTAAATGGTCTGAGCTTCAGATAAATCTGCAATCTACATACAAAGTAGAACACCACGCGGGCAGCCCCCGCCGAAAACTGCCGCCATCCGCAAAGATGGCGGCGGTTTTGTGTCCCCCGTGTGCAGACATGTTATCGGAGCGGTTTCAAATCTGCTGGTAAAAATAGGTAAAATATGCGTTGGCACAATGAAACGCTAGAGATTCATTAGCCCAGTAAATTGGAAGTTGTAGAGGTACGAAGTCAATTCCGATGGACGAAGTGGAAAGTTCGGCGGGCTGGCGCCCGCGAGCTTCTAGGCGGGCCAGCCTGCCGGCACGGCAGGCCGAATTCAGGAGCCTCGCCGCATGGCGAGGCGGCATATAGTAGCCCACGGTGCAGCCGCG
>JAFQGF010000004.1 GCA_017415555.1 Akkermansia sp. | reverse complement strand
TCCGGCACGTAAGGCAAAATGCTGGTTGTCACATTGCACATAGGCGGCACCATCTACCACAGTCCAGAGTTCCGAGCGGTGGCGATGGCGTTGCAGGGAGAGCCGATTCCCGGGCAGGATGGTGAGTTTCTTCACGACTGAACGAGGCATGGCATCCATGACAAGCCAACTGCCCCAAGGGCGGGTATCGGTATCTCCTGCCTTGTATGTCATGGGCGGGAGCTCTCGTTCCGGCTTCTCCGGCAGCGGCTTGGGGAACGGGCGAATCACACCATTGCCGTCTCCCACACTGATGCGGGGGCTGACGATGTAGCGGATTCCCTTGGACTCCACCAAAGCACGCTTTTCTTCGCTGCTGCCATCGGCATTCACAAAGAAGATGTCGGGCTTAATCACATCGAGCAAAGGGGCAAAATCCAACGCCGTTCCGGTATCCGGGCCGATGTAGACTTCCTTGACAAAGCGGATGGATTCCAGCATATAGCGGCGTTCTTCCTCCGAGCAGACCGATTTGCGGTTCTTAAGCGCGAGAACCGTGGCATCTGACCCCATGGAGACATACACATCACCATAGCTGGCAGCTTCTTTCAGGAAAGCGATATGCCCGCTATGCAGTTCATCATAGCAGCCCGATACCAAAACTTTAGGACGAGGTTCGCTCATGGTTATCTCTCTGCTCTCATGGGATTGGTCAGGAAATCCTGATAGGCTAATCTGATGCCGTCTTTCAGCTCCGTCTTGTACTGCCAGCCCAGAGCCCGGCTCTTAGAAACATCCAGCAGTTTGCGGGGGGTGCCATTAGGCTTGGTGGTATCCCAAAGGATTTCTCCTGTATACCCCACCACTTCGGCCACCAGTTCAGTCAGCTCTTTGATGGTAACTTCCTTGCCGGTACCAGCGTTGACTGTTTCGTTGCCGCTGTAGTTGTTCATCAGGAACACGCACAGATTGGCAAGGTCATCCACATACAGGAATTCGCGGCGAGGTGTGCCGTCTCCCCAGCAGGTTACCGTGGGAGCTCCGGCCTCCTTGGCTTCGTGGAATCTGCGGATGAGAGCGGGCAGCACATGGCTGTTCGTGGGGTGATAGTTGTCATTCGGCCCATAAAGATTGGTAGGCATCAGGCTGATATAATCTGTCTTGTACTGACGGTTCAGGTACTCACAGTATTTCAGCCCGGAGATTTTTGCCAGAGCATAGGCCTCATTGGTCTGCTCCAGAGAAGAGGTCAGCAGGCAACTCTCCGGCATCGGCTGCGGGGCTTCGCGCGGGTATATGCAGGAAGAACCGAGGAACTCCAGCTTCTTGCAGCCATTCTGCCAAGCGGCGTGAATGACATTCATTTCAAGAATCATGTTCTCATACATGAAATCTGCCAGCGCAGAGCTGTTCGCCACAATTCCGCCCACTTTGGCAGCGGCAAGGAAAACGTATTCCGGTTTTTCTGCGGCAAAGAAAGCCTCTACCTGCTCCTGCCGACAGAGATCCAGCTCGGCATGGGTGCGGGTGATGATGTTCGTATAGCCTTGGCGTTGCAGCTCGCGCACAATGGCCGAGCCGACCATGCCACGATGCCCGGCTACATAGATTTTCGAGTCCTTTTCCATGAATCAGATTACTTGATGATTCCTTTTTCCAGATACTCGGCAAGATTGGTCCGTACTTGGTCGCCGGCACTATCGGCTGCAACCTTGGCCATGTCTGCATCCACCATAATCTTGACCAATTCTTCAAACGTCGTCTTCTGCGGGTTCCACCCAAGCTCCTTACGTGCCTTGCTGGGGTCACCCCAAAGGTTTACCACATCGGTGGGACGGAAGAAGTCCGGGGACACCTCAATGAGAACCTTACCCGTGGCCTTGTCGATGCCTTTTTCATCAATACCTTCGCCTGTAAACTCCAATTCTATCCCTACGTGCTTGAATGCGTGGTAGCAGAAATCGCGCACGGAGTACTGTACACCTGTGGCAATCACAAAGTCCTCCGGCTTGTCATTCTGGAGCATCAGCCACATGCACTCCACATAATCCTTGGCATAGCCCCAGTCACGCAGGGAGGACAGATTGCCCAAATACAGTTTCTCCTGCTTACCCTGCTTGATACGTGCGGCAGCAAGGGTGATTTTGCGGGTCACAAAGGTCTCGCCGCGCCGCTCGGATTCATGGTTGAAGAGGATGCCGGAGCAGCAGAACATATTGTATGCCTCGCGGTATTCTTTCACAATCCAATAGCCGTACAACTTGGCTACGGCATAGGGGCTATAGGGATGGAATGGTGTCTTTTCGCTCTGGGGTACTTCTTCCACCTTGCCATAAAGCTCAGAGGTAGATGCCTGATAGATGCGGCAGGTATCTGCCAGACCACACACTCGCACGGCCTCCAGCACTCGCAGCACGCCTGTGGCATCTACATTGGCGGTGAACTCCGGGGAGTCGAAACTGACCTGTACATGGCTCTGGGCTGCAAGGTTGTAAATTTCATCAGGTCTAACAGCCGCAACAACCTTGACAAGACTCATTGAGTCTGTAAGATCTGCATAATGAAGATGAAAGTTCGGCTTCCCTTCCAAATGCGCTATGCGTTCGCGGAAATCCACGGACGAGCGACGGATGATGCCGTGAACATCGTAGCCTTTTTCGAGAAGCAGCTCGGAGAGGAATGAACCATCCTGCCCGGTAACACCTGTAATGAGTGCGGTCTTCATGAGAGAATTATTGTAAAGTGTATGTCGATGTATAAAGGTTGTGTACTGCTGTCCCCACCACTTAACCCCAGTGGTGGGGACGACGATACATTACCGAATTTGCAATTTCCTTGCATGCCTCGGATTGACTGCAAGCACCACCTATTCGGTGGATTGCGATGGTCAGTATACATCTTTCGGAATGCTGATTTCGCCTGTTTACATTGCAGCGCAAGCTGTTTATATATAAAATCTTTCTATTAGTCAATGTTAAATCGGGTATTATTTCGTCAGTATGAAAGTTCAGACATGAACAAAATCAGTCATTTTAGCAGATTTTGTTTGATTCAGCATTCCGAAAGATGGGGCTCGAACAAGCCTTACGACCTGAGTTATGAGCACTATGCAAGTCTCTTTTATCCTTTAGAAATCAATTCGTTATACTTCTCAAACAGGAACGCCACGCGCTCCGCATCATCGGTAAACTTCCACCCACGATTTTCTTTCATGTTGGAAATAAGGAGGGGACTGCATTTTTGAGAGGTTGATAAAATGAATCATAATCATTCAATCCCGGATTACCGCGACCTCGCGAAAATGCCGAAAGGTGAAAAGTGTTCAACCAGTAGACAACACGCCCATTCAACTCGCAACGATGGACATCGAGCAAATCATCCGGGTGTTTGCTCAGCAACTCAGGAAGAGAGTCGAAAGCCGGAGCCAAACCAACATTCGATGATACAATCAAATCCGGCTGCAACAAAGAAATCTCTCTCTTTAGAAATGTTTTCCCAGTTTCCAGAGAAACCCGGAGAGCTTGCCAATCGGTATTCCAATGTTCCCTTTCATTAGATGTCTTTGAAATGTTGAGGAAAGCGCAGCTTACGCCACTCGGTGTGGCAAAATCCCGTGCTATATCTTGAGACGTGGGAACATCAGACCATTCAGGGAAATTATGCTGAATACCATAAAGCATATATAACAATCGCCGGTGAAAGGCGTGCCTATTTACACTTTTGTTGCCAATGCGATTTTGTTTATACCCATCATATAGGGCATGGATATAATCACAATCAGCTAGACCAATCCCCTCTCGGCCTACAAAAAGAACCTTTGTCTTTTGGTGGGTATAGTATGGATAAAATCCATCAGAAGTAAACAGACTATCCTCTGAGTGGCTTTTCCATTCGTTCATTAAGTTCTGAATATCGCGGAATAATGGCAGCTCATCTTCCGGATACTTCGATAGCAAGGAGCTCATAAGTAGCCGGCAAGTATTAAGTTAATAATATCGAGAAGCTGTTGTTTTCCACTAAAGTAACAGCGAACAAACAACAGCTTCATAAATGCGGCTTCTATCGTTTAGTGAACCAAGTCAGGCCATCAGTCTTTGAAGAATATAAACCTTGCGAGGTCATTGCAAAGATTTCACCATTCTTTTCGTATAAGTCCCTGAACTCAAAATTCTGTCTACACCCTCGCTGAAACCAATAAGGACCTGCATTTTTGGAGGCCTCTATCTGATGATTATCTTTGGGACAAATTCGTAACCACTCTTTTCCTGTATATACTGATGTTGCCATAGATATATAGTTTCAATTATTTTTACCAGCGTAAACCAAGAGAACGAAGAGCCTGTTGAGCATTAGGTTCACCAAGTCTGGCTCCTTTTCTGTAGTACTCGATCGCTTTTTGAGGATTAGGCGCTACGCCTTGGCCTGCATAATACATGGTTCCCAAAATAGTGTAAGCCCCTATTTCGCCCATTGATGCTGCTTTAGTCAAAAACGGAACAGCCTCTGCACCTCTTCCCAACTGAATCAATAGATTCCCGTGAATTGCGTACATGCTTCCTGCCATTCTATAAGAAAGAGATTTGAATCTTGCACTCTTTGTTTGTTGAGAAAGTTTTAAGTACAAATCAGCAGCCTTCTTGAATTGTCTGGAGTTTTGTGCGGCCAAGGCTTGTTGATAAAGCGCCTTATCGCTTACAGAAATATTGGGGTCTCCCTGATTTCTGCTACTAGTCGCTTTATTGCTTGTTTGTGAGCCAACCGTAGACAGGTCACTCAAAGACTGAGCCTTGGAAATTGACGCTATTGAAATAGCCAGAGCTAGTAATGCTGTATAAATCGTTTTCATAATACTTTCTGTTTTGTCTAGTGGAGTCGGTAAGTACTCCTACCGTCTCATATCATACAGCATACACAATGCTGGGTCTTACTCCTCTTTTGAAAATCAGCTTATAGCGTCACTTTTTACCGAGTATTTCGCTCGTTCCGTAGATAAAAAAGAGTTCGCTCTCAGAGGCGTAAGTCCCGCAAAATTAGTTTATTTACCTGTTTTTTATTTGACAACAGCATTGTGTATGAACACCACACACGACCATGAAGTCCAACCATATAGCAAAGCAACTGTTAAAGGGGGTGAGCCTGTCACAAAGTGACCTTGCTCGCCTCGCCTTAGAAGCTATCGAATCTCTGGGCGATTTAGCCGAGGGGCTCGACCGTATCGAACTCATCACGCTTCTGCGTAACACGCTACGCGAGGGAGTATCAGCCATGAAAGCCGCAGCCCACACGGTATCGTTGGAAGAAGCAGCCTGGGCGAGTGTTGAAGCCCGGCGGGACTTGCGACCGACCTCCCGCAGAGACTTGCGTCACTTTGTGCGCAGATTGCTCAAAGTTCCGGGAGCCGCAGTGTTACCGCTTCGCGCCATAACGCCCACTCAATGTAAAAAGATTCTGACAGAGGCTTTCGGCGCGAGCCCCAGCAGCTTTGTAAAGGGCAGAGCCATCTTGCACAGTATTTTTACATACGGGATGAAACAGGAATGGTGTGACTCCAATCCTGTGTCCAGAATCGATGTGCCAAAGGTAAAGGAAAAAGCGATTGTCCCCCTTGCCCCGGCTGAGGTGGAAAAGTTGAAAGAAACAGCCCAACGCCCAGAGTTCCGAGATATGCAGTTATCTTTGAGTCTGATGCTTTATGGGGGGATTCGTCCGACTGAGGTCAGCCGCCTGCAAGAGAGTGATTTTGACTGGGAAAACAAGCAGGTTATCATTCGCCCCTCGACAAGCAAGACAGGAGGCGGGCGAACCGTGCCGCTGCGAGGGATTAAGGGAATCAGGAAGAAAGACCTCATCATTCCCCAGGGATGGAACCGCAAATGGCACGATTTACGCCGAGCCGCCGGGTACCGTGGTAAGAGCTGGGTGCCGGATGTTTGTCGCCATACCTTTGCTTCGTATCATGCGGCCTATTTCCGCAATCTGGCAGCGTTGCAGCTGGAGATGGGACACAGGGATGCCTCTCTGCTCATGACCCGCTATATGGCTCCGGCTTTGAAAAAGGACGCCGAAGCATTCTGGCAAGGGGCCAAATGAAGTACGATTTACGAGTTACGAGGAACGAAGTAAAACGCAAAAACAGACTCCGACTCCTCGTTGATACGCCGAGACAGGCTGCAAGCGATGAGTGTAGGGTTGGGCTTATTCTTGTCGGGTCAACTCCTTCTTGGGTCGTTGTCTACTCTATCTCGGATGTCTTATTCTCTGGTTCTGGCTGTTGCACTGTCTGCCTCTGGTGTGGCAGCGGCACAAGAGTAACTGACACGCCCACAATAAGGCCAGTTGCTCCGGCTGCTACGCTCAGGGGGATGGTTGAGATTGTATCCACTAATTCAAGCGGAAGGGTGATGGGTCTCAAAGCATAGTGCGCATAGTTCCTCTGCGTAGCTGCTTCGCAGATAGCCGTCTCCAGATTTCCATTAACACGACCATGAGCAATGAGTTTACCCTGTTTTTCCTTTATCTGTTCTTCTGTCAGAAATCCGGATTGATAACGCACAAATTGCAAACGGCTTTGGGAGTTCGTTGCATTCCATTTGCGTACCAGTTCCTGGCTAAGAGGAAGATATAGGGTGGTTTCTGCGATGTGAGGTCGCGCCACATAGCTTCGCCCCAATGCATTTCCCCAGCTTCCATCCTTCAAATCATACGATTCAAACAAAGCCACACGGGGGCGTACATAGTATCCGGGTAGCTTCACATAAAGTACATCCTCACAGCTGTACACCTCATTTCCCGGTTTCTCTTCATCATAGAGCTTGAATTCTTGTTTTCCAACGTAATCCGGCAGCGTATGCAAGGCCAGACGGCAGCTATTCAGCCCCACCGCCGCAAGGCAGAGGGCTGAGGTGGCAAGGATTTTGTGGAACGGGGGCATGGATATAGCAAGGCGCATATAGGAGAGCAACGAGTGTGCAGCTAAGATGGAGTATCGTCTTGTAATGTCGGAGTGTGTATTTATCGTGGATTTGGTGTGGGAACGGGCTGTTCCGTTTGGTCTTGCGTTTGCGCTATTTGTGTCGGCAGCCAAATGAACAAGCCGAAGGCGCTTGCCTGTACGGCTTGCGGCACAAAATCAACAGCCGTCAGCGCCCATGAAACAGGTTTGAGGACATAGTGTATGGCGTATTTTTGCTCATGAAGACGGGGGCGAGGCGTGTAGTGTTTGTTATTGAAATAACCGCCGTCCTTCGCTTTTTCTAAATTGACCTTGCACTGTTGAGCGGATGCAAAGTCAAACTCCTCGTATGGAATAGTGGGGAGAGCTTCCGGAGGAGGAGCGTACTGCTTGTTTTTCAGGCAGCGGTATACGCTTGTAGGCTCCATCAACACCATGTATGGCTTCGGGGTGAGTGAGGCAATGCGCACTTTGGTGGGTCTCCAGAATTCGCAGAAATTATCCTTGCCGAATATGGTATACATCTTGAAGAGTGCGGTCTTTTTCTGGGCGTAGGTGATGTATATTTTCATGTAGTAGGCATTGCCCAGTTTGTAAATTTGGAAATCCAGCGGGTTGGCAGAGACGTAGGCTGTAGCATCCGGTTCCGGCTCTTGAGTGGCGCTGACGCGAAGTGCCTTTTGTACGCCCAAGTCATTCGTGAATCCACCCAAGTTGGTGGTAACGTACACGCAACTGTTGAGAAGCAACGCTGACATGCAGAGAACTGCCGGTATGCCTTTCATTTCTTGCTTATACCAAAAAACAGGCATGGCTGCAAGTTTTTAGTTGCTTTCTGTTGAGTGCTCAGCTAGGCAAAAGCCTGGGATTCTCCGTCGGTGTGTTCATGGATTGTGCATGGGGTGCAAGCCTGTCCAAGCGTCTTGTGTGGGCGTACAGGAAGAGAGCCCCAAGATTTATCGAATCCTGAGTGGTGTTTCGTACGGTTGTTCTCCATTCTTCCGTTTGACTACGCCTACCTTTTGCGATGCGACATTGGGGGAGAGCCCCTGTATAGCCAGGAATTGGGATAGCTCTCAGGAGACTGATTACTCATCCATGGAAGCGATTTCAGCCAATCCAAGAACTCCTTATCTTTGGGGGTGAGGCTTCGGTAGTTGGAACCATCGTAAACCATGTTGTCCAGAAAAGAAAAATGCAGTTGCTGAGCCGGAAAACACAGGTTAATGCCAACCGGAGCATAGGTGACTATGGTGGTATAGTAAAATTTACCATTATTGTATTCAATCCAGTCTCTCAGTTCACGGGGGTATGGGGTATCTTCTGAGAAATAGTATGATTTGTCTAATCGGCCATTCTGTTGGAATGAGAAAGCAAGAACCGGCCCTCTTTCTTCTACAGAGGGGTGGCAGCAGCTACTCAGCCCCAGGGCCGCAAGGCACAGGGCTGTGGTGGCAAGGATTCTGGGGATGGTGGGCATGGTCATCTTATGGATGTATTTCAGCACAAATTTCAGTATTTTTTCCGGCACACGAGCCCGAGCAGAACGAAGGCAATCAGACCGGGAGCCAAGCTATACGTCCATGTCATCCAATTATGCTCCGAGAAGGGGAGGAGTAAAAACGCACTAGCCACCAATGCAGTGAGCAGGACGCCCAAAAGTATGGAAACGTAGGTTGCCCGCACCCATCCCCGTTTCTGCATCAACAGCACGCCCGGAAGCAGGCACAGTGTTATCGCCCCCTGTAAACAAAGAATGTAGAAGCAATATTCCCAGACCGGCATCAGCAGCAGCCCCACGGCAGGGCGCATCCGAGACCATTGCTGATACTGCTCCTCCCCGCGAATAAGTCCGCAGCCCTCACCTGTGAGGTCCAGCACGTTGCCTTGCTGACGGCCTACCATGTGGCGCACCCCACGCCAAGGTGACGGAATCCGCATATAATGGAAATCTGCGTTTGGGGCGGCAAGGTTGGAGGTATCATCTGTGCGTAGGGTAATGCCATGCGCCGTTCGGGATACCACGCGCCCCTCCCATGCAGCAGGGAGGGTCATTTCATCGGGATTGAGGCATTCCCCGCCTAGGTCTTCCCAGAAAATTTCCCGGGCGCGAAGCGTGTAGGCTCCAGCTTTCACCCGTGGTGCGAGTACCCATGATTCTCGAATACCATGCAATTCTCGGTAGCTTACGTTTATGCGTCCTTTACGAAGTGGTAGATAATATCGATGCAGCGCGATAGTGTTCTCCTTACGCAGTCCGAATGTTTCATCCGTAAGCGGACCTCCCTCCGCAACCAGTTCGGTAACGCGCATCTTGACCAGCTTGCCCTCCAGCGCGGGATTCACCTGATCCGATATCGCTTCATACACGGGTTCGCTGCTCAGGGATTGAGCAACATCCGAATACATCGTACCGGCAATGAAAATAGCAGCCATTGCAGCAAGTGCAAGAACCAGTACCACAGCCTGTTTCAAAAAGCTAAGACAGCCATTCGGCTGTACTGATTTATCATGGACTGTCTGTTCTGCTGACATAGACATTTATCTCCTTGCATTTATGTTAACATATTGCACCACCGAATCCGCAACAAAAAATGGCGGAAAGTGCAGATTTTCTAATAAATAGACGCTCGCGGCGGGCATGTTGTTGCGAATTTCCTGCATTGCTATAGTGGGTTGTAACGTACCCTCCTGTTCGCAAGGGGCGGATTCCATGCCTGCTCCCATGTAGGCTCCTGCTGGCTCATCCTCACGCTGCCGGAGGCAGAATTCGCCCATCCTGCGAATGGTAGTAAGGCGGGCTCCATTGGTGCCGATGGTGTGTTCAATCTCGTAATAATGCCCCTTTGCCGGGGATTCGAATACCAGCAGCGTCTGCTGCGTCCACATGTCGCTGTAATCTGGATTCAGATAATGGAGCAGGGC
The DNA here is from genome assembly GCA_017415555.1 of Akkermansia sp. Taxonomy (GTDB): domain Bacteria; phylum Verrucomicrobiota; class Verrucomicrobiia; order Verrucomicrobiales; family Akkermansiaceae; genus Akkermansia. The sequence continues at coordinate 22,846 of JAFQGF010000004.1, read as the reverse complement.
GTTGTGTTCATCGAGCCGCTGGTAGATAATTCTGGCACAACCGAAGTTTTCCCTCTGGTAATCGCGCAGTTTCAGTTCCTCTGTTTCAAACACGAGGGTCGCACCTATTGTGGTGTATGGTGTCTCTTCTTCGCAGATGTCAGGCTGCTCCTCTCCTTCCCTCAGCTTCAAGGAATGGGTAGATTGTCCTCCGTGCAGAATAAGGACGTGGTTGTTCAGGCTCTCTGGTGCCTGAGCTCCCACCTGCGGGCAAGCCATCACCGCAAGGCACAGGGCTGTGGTGGCAAGGATTCTGGGGATGGAGGGCATGGTATCAATGGAATTGTGGTTATTTATCTATAGCACCGTGTTTTAAGAGCAGCTGCTCCATGCGTAGCCATGCATCGCGGTCTTGCAAATCTGTACGCGCCAGCACACGGCGGCACATGGCAAGGGGCAAGAATCGCCGGTCGCTACGTTCAGAATAACGGGAGGGCAAAGCATTCGGGTCAGCTCCGTGTTCCAACATCCATTCCATCTTTTGCAAAATGTCGTCCATGCTCAGGCCTTCACGAATGGGGGGTGCTGAGAGAATGACAGCCTCCTGCACAGGGGTGGGCTCGTATTGATTCGGGGCAACCTCCAGAGAAATGTTCCCGACCTTGTGGAAACGCTGAATCAGCGGTAAAGAGCCGGGAATGACCAGCACATCGTGCCATTCAAACTCTGTCAGCAGTCCTTTATCCCAGGCCCATTCCAATACCTCCATACCGCCGCCCTGCGCCGGAAGGAAACTTTCTTCAACCAATCTCTGACCGTGACCGTGGTGTACGATTTTCTGCGGGGCATTGCGCCGGTAGGCGGTGTGGCAGATATCTCTGCTATCGTGCCAGATACTTTCTCCCCGTTGGTGTAAAAACTCCAGAAAGCGAATCAACTCCTCCGTGGGGATGTCAGTACGTAAAACGTGCGTGATAAGAGTCCTGGAGTCCCATTTGCTTGGGGCAGAGGGGCTGCATCCTCTGCGTACCAGAGCGCGAGAGAACTCCCATTCCCGGCACAGAGCAGCCTGCAGGGCCATATTCATGGTTCTGGCATTCATCTCTACATCTACATTGCAAGTGGCAGCCATCTGTAATAATGCCAGACGCACAGGTGCATTTTTTGCCTTGTTGACCAGTAACAGGGCTGTATCGGAATAGGGAACACTGAAACCACAGGGGCAGGGAACAATAACACCCGCTGCTATCTGCTTTTTGAGTTGCTCGTTCCGGGCTACTGACGCTTCATAGTAGCCATGGCGAAGGTAGGCATCCATCCTGCGGATGGCTTGGGCTTCTTCATCCGTCCAATCGGGATGCAGCACCAGTTCTCGCTCCGCCCAATCATCCGGCCAAAGTGCGGCGCTTTCCTTCAGGCGTTCCAAGCGGTGTTCTTCAACACTGTAAGTAGGGGAATGCAGCCTGTATTCTTTCAGATACAGCGCAGCCCCCACTCCGGTTGTAGACAGAGTAAGAATAGCCGCAACCAGAATGAGTGTAACCTTTTTCTTCTGCATCATCTATCTCTTTCTACCTGTGATAATACTTCCCGGCACCGAATCCGCAACGAAAAATTGCAGAAAGTGCAGATTTTCTAATAAATAGACGCTCGCGGCGGGCATTTTGCTGCTCGATGCGCCTCACAGCAAGCGGCTTTGCTCTGCCGCGCGTGCTCGTATTTTTTCCACCACCGGCGCGCAAATGCTGCACAGGCAGTCATCCGCAAAGTAGTACAGAGTACGCCCATTTTCAATCTTTTTACAGACAACACCGTGCTCAGTCATCAATTTCATGTGGCGGGATACAACACTTTGGCATAGCCCCAATCGCTCGGTCAGCTCGCCTATGGTGGCTGCTCCTTCGCTGCATATCGACCCCAACATGTGCAATCGCACCGGTTCGGAAAGCATTTTGAAATACCCCGCCACCTCTTCTGTCATTTGCGGGCTGAACTTGATAGATGTCAATTTTTTCGTCACACGCTCATTTTAGTATTGACAGGAATAAAAGTCAAGTGTATTTTGTGCATATCGCAATATACGCATATAGACATGAAGGCAACAATATTACAACAGGAGCAAATAGCAGGGCGCGTGCAGGTGATTGATGTACGCAGCGGGGGCGAGTGGCGGTCGGGGCATATAGCCGGGGCTGAGCATCTGCCATTGGCTGAGATTGAGGGCGGTCAAATACCCGGCAGTACAGCCACGGGTGGCGCGCTCGTATTGGTATGCCAAAGCGGGGTACGCGCGGCAAAGGCGCAACTGGTATTAAAGGGTAGGGGGATAGAGGCGGATGTACTGGAGGGCGGGATGAATGCGTGGGTAGCAGCCGGTTTGCCGCAAGAGCAAGAAGAGGGGCGGCACGGCATCTCGCTGATGCGGCAGGTGCAGCTTATTATAGGCTGCATAAACCTGTTGGGCCTGTGGCTGGGGCTGAGCCATAGCCCCTGGTGGCTGGGCATACCCTTATTCACAAGCATAGGACTGTTGGTAGCCGGAATCACGGGAACCTGCGGGCTGGCGCTGTTGCTGGCACGCATGCCATGGAACCGGTAAAATAAACGTATTTTCACCCATAACCCCATAAAGAAACCATGAGCAAGAAGAGAACCATCATCGTAGGCGGAGTGGCCGGCGGCGCCACTGTTGCGGCGCGCCTGAGCCGCTTGGGCACAGAGCGCGAAATCATTATCATCGAGCGTGGTGCGCACGTTTCCTTTGCCAACTGCGGGCTACCTTATTATATCGGCGGTGTCATTGAAAAAGAAAGCTCGCTATTATTGGCCTCGCCCGAGCTTTTTCGTACGCGCTACGGCATAGACGTGCTGTTGCGGCACGAGGTGTACACCATAGACCCGCAGCAGCGCACTGTAGGTGTTACCAATTTGGAGACGGGCGAAAACATGCAGATGCCGTACGATGAACTGGTGCTCTCTCCCGGTGCGGCACCACTGCGCCCGCCCATGCCGGGTATAGACTTGCCCGGGGTGATGACGCTGCGCACCGTGCCCGATGCCAATGCCATTCGTCGCTACATTGCAGAGCATGGGGTGCGCCGTGCCCTGGTAATCGGGGGCGGGTTCATTGGGCTGGAAGTAGCGGAAAATCTGCAACTTGCCGGGATAGAGGTCAGCATTGTGGAAGGCGGTAGCCATGTTTTGCCCCCGCTGGATGCACACATGTCTACCTATGTGGAGGAGTTGCTGGCTGCGCATGGGATTGGGGTGGAAGGCGGCCAAATCGCCAAGGGAATCCGCCGCTGCGAGAACGGCCGCCTGCAAGCCTATAACGACACCTGGAGCAGTGCAGAGGTGGATTTGATATTGCTCTCTATTGGCGTGCGTCCCGAGATTACCCTGGCGCAAAACGCCGGGCTGCGCATAGGAGAAACCGGGGGTATCTGGGTGGATGAGCACATGCGCACCAGTGCTCCGGGCATTTGGGCCGTGGGTGATGCCGTTCAGACAACAAACCGCATCACCGGGCAGCCCACACGCTTAGCCATGGCCGGCGTAGCTCAAAAACAGGCACGAGTTGCGGCAGATGATATTGCCGGGCGCCCGGCTGAGTTTCGGGGTGTGGTGGGAACCGCGGTGCTGCGGCTTTTCGGTACTACCGTCTCCATGACCGGGCTCAATATTGACACACTTACCCGCAGCGGGGACACGGACTACGAGTATGTGGACGGGCACCACACCCAGCATGTGGGCTACTACCCCGGGGCAAGTCCCATTCACGCTCGGCTGGTATACCGCCGCAGCGATGGCAAGCTACTGGGCTACACGGCCATAGGAGAGTCGGGAGCCGCTCGGCGTACAGATGTGGTAGCAGCACTTATAGCGTGCAACGCCACCGTGCACGACCTGGCAGAAGCCGAACTGTGCTATTCCCCGCAAGAAGGCTCACCTAAGGATGCCGCCAACCTGCTTGCCATGGCTGCTATAAATAATCTGGAGGGGCTGCACCCCATTGCTCATAAGGAGGATATAACCGACGAGAGTTTTTTGCTCGATGTGCGAGAAGTGGCTGAAGTGTTGCAGGCGCCCTACCCGGGAGCGGTTAATATACCGCTTTCTCAGTTGAGAGGCCGTGTGCAGGAATTGCCCCATGGGCAAAAGATTCTTGTGTTCTGCCAAAGTGGCGTGCGGGGCCACACTGCCACCGCGCTCTTAAATAACATGAATTACCAAGCCTGGCACCTCAGCGGTGGCTACCTCACCATCTCCCGCTAAGGGGTAGGCGTGCCCCCGGCGACATAAGCCGGCGCTCTATACGGAGCGTCGGGTCAGCCGGGTGGCGCCCCAGGCACAGAGGATAGCCAATGCGGCCGGGATGAGGCGTTCCTCCCACCGGAAGCCAACGGGCGAGGCGGCGCTGAGGAAGAGGATGATAACCGGCAGGTACAGCAGCGCCGTGCAGCGGGCGCCGAAACGCGGCCGCGCCCCACGCAGACACAGCCCCAGCAGCAGCGCCAGGGGCAAAGCCCACGCCAGCGGCTCCACGATGGCGCCATACATCCCCTGCCACCCGCACAGGCAGACGAACAGGCATTGCAGCGCCGCCGCCGCCAGTGCCGAGCGCCGGGAGTAGCGCCCACTTGCAATCAGGCCTCGCCGCAGCCAGAGGTATAGGGCCAGCAGCACCCAGCCCAAGGGGGTGCAGAACACGGCCGCCACCAGGGAGAAGGCGAGCTCCAGGCCGTCTAGGGGATTCGAGTGACCGACATGGTGTGTTTCCCCGAAATCTTCCCACAGCAGCTGGCAGGCGTGTTTATCGCTCATATCCAGCGTATTGCCGTGCTGCCGGGCGACCACAAACAGGGGATAAGAGAGCACGCCGGGGGGCAGCGCCCGAAAGCGCACATGGGCGAAGATGTCATCGGGGTGCTCGGATTTGCGCCAGATGATGACGCCGGGCTCGGGCACAGCCCCTTTTTGCCGGAGCACGGCCGGCCATTGCTCGCGGGGAGGAAGCGGCAGCAGCGGCGCGTCTTGCTCCGGCTCGAGGAATCGACCGGCATGCAAAAGGGTGAATGCACCCGAGCGCATTTTGGCAGGCGAGAATTGGCTGGAGCGGATGCCGTCCATCATGCCCTCCGACAGCAGGACATCCCCATCATCCCCGCAGATGAGTTGCGTGCCCTCGGCCTGGAGGGCAGAATCGAACACTTGACGACTCAGGACCAGGAAATTGCCGCGGAGACCAAAGAGTGGGTCTTCCACGGAGCCTTCGGACTGAATCTCGGTGATTTTCAACTTGACCAGCTTACCCTCCAGCTCGGGGTTCACGGTGTTGACGTCGGCCTCGTAGATTCGTTCCCGGAACAGCTGCTCCAAAGACAGAGCACAGCAGCACCCCGCTGGCAGCAGCAGAAGAAGTATCGGCAGCCAGAGAAGTGTCAGGAGCAGCGTGCCTGCTATGCTCTTGCCTTGCCGGGGGTGGGATGCGGGCTTCATGCTCATCTACGACGGGTGGTCAGCGCAGCCAACGCCAGGAAACAGAGTGTGGCGGTAGCCGGTTCGGGGATAATGACATTGCGGAGGTAAACAGCGCTCTCGTCTGATGAGTATACGAGGTGTTCGGCTCCGTATTCGTAGCCATTGTAGGTAAAGCGTAAATCTTCATCGTATTCACAATGATTAACTCCGGAGAAAAGAAGCAGGACGTATTCCTCCCCTATGAGAGTGGGGGCTATGGTGGAGCTGAGGGTAATGGCATCGGTACCTGTGCTGAGATTAAGGCTGCCGCCGTACAAATCAAGAATGCCACCATACATCGTATAGGTGCTGCCGCTTTGCAGGGTGAGGGTGCTGCCGCCGAAACGTCCGCACACGGAGGTGTTTTCGATGAGTTGTTGCAGGGTTTCTGCCTCCATGGGTGCAGTGCCCAAGAGAAGGGGAATATCGGCATCTCCTGCTTGCAGAGTAGTGCCGGTTGCGATGTTTACTTCTAATTGATTGAGATAACCGCCTTGGCTCAGCACAACAGTAGCTCCGCTGTGTTCGGTAGTGCTCAGAGAAGCACCCTCTAACATGGCTTGCTGAGTCACGATGAGCCGCCCGTTGTGGAGAGTGGTTGCACCGTCGATTTTGCTGTGTCGCGATGCCTCGGCATCAACAGACGAATCCGCGTTTGTTGTATCGGCGGCGGCACCGGTGAAGATGATATCACCGCCTTGCTTATGCGTGGTGCCGGAGCTGTCCGTGTAGTCCGCATTCAAGACAAGAGCCTGTGTTTCATTGTTTGCAGGGGAGATGAGGATGGAATCCCGAAATTCAATAGAATGCCCTGCTGCGGCAGAAAACTGAGCATTGTCGGCGCGGATACTGCACATGGTAAAGCCATTTTCTTCATCATACACGCGGTTGTTGCCAAAGATGACCCTGCCTGCATTGTTGCGGATGTGGATGGATCCATCGCTATCGATAGCGGCGGCACCGGAGCGCGAGTCGTTGCCGGTGATGGTGACATCGGCATTGTCGCAGATGAGGATGTGGGAGCCGCTTGCTGCATGGATAAGCCCGCCGGCCTCGGTTGCATAGTTCCCCGTGGCGGTGATGCTGCCGCTATTGCCGCAAATGGAAAGCAGGGCAGAACTTCCTTCCAACGTGAATACACCGCCGGAAGCTTGTAGTGCGCTGTTGTTGTTCAGCTCTATGTTGTTTGTGTTGTCATGCAGGTACACCGTGCCTGCTGTTTTGATGATGCTTGTCTGCATCGTTTCATTGGCACAGATGGTGACAGTTTCATTGCCGCTGATGTGGGCGAAGGAGCCGGATTCTCCATAAAGCACGCCTCTTCCATTTTTCCCGCTTTCGAAAACAACGGCTGCGTTGTCTCGGAGTTTGAGGGTGGCACCGCTGCACAATTGGATGGCTCCGGTTGTGGTGTCACCGGTTGAGAGTTCATTGTTCGTGAATTTGACATCTCCGTTGTTGTGGTATATATCAACCAAACTGCCGCTTGCTGCATAAATGGCACTTCCTTCCTGGGCGGTGTTGCCGGAGAACAACACGCTGCCGTTGCCGTTTATCAAGACTTGGCTTGTAGCGTAAATTCCGGCTCCGTACCCGGTGGCTGTGTTGTTTTGAAACGCGACATGGTCGTTCAGGGAAAGGATGACATAACTAGCAGCAAAGAGCGCGGCACCGTAGGTGGCTGTGTTGTTTTCGAAATTGACGTTGCCGTTATTTGAGATGAAGCCGGTGCTGTTTTCCGAGAAATAAATAGCACCGCCATCCGTGGCTTTGTTGTAAGTGAAGTTTACGTTGCCCGTGTTGTCGCTTATGCTTAATTCTGCGGCGGTGCTGAGGAATACGGCGCCGCCTTGCGCTCTGCCTCCACTTGTACCGATGGTGCTTACCTCGTTGCCGGAAAATGTTACATTCCCCATGCCTGTGGTGTTTTCCGTACCGTTGTGGTTGATGCCCAGGTGTGCTCCGCTTGCCAGGAATATAGCGCCACCCAGCGCATAGGCGGGATCATTGTCGTGCTCCTCGCTGCGCCCATTTTCCAGCACTTTGCTGTAATCAGCGGTGGCTGTGTTGGATTCGAAGGTGATGTTGCCGCTGTTTCTCTCCATGAACAGTTCTCCGGCAATGTAGGCAGCACCGCCCATTGCTTCGCAAGTGGCAGACAATGAGTCATTTGCAAAATTGAAGTCTGCATCGGCGGCAGCCTGGACCTTGTTCGCCTGAAATTGTATATGCAGCAGGTTGTCAGATATCTTGCTGCTGCTGTTTTCCTGCAGGTAAAGTGCGCCACCCTCAGCCGTGTTGGCTACCAGAATGCTGTTGCTATCCAGCGCTACATTGCTTATATTATTGGAGATGTCGAGTGAACTTGTAATGTATGCTGCGCCGCCTTTGCCCACGCCATCCACGTCTGAGCATACGCCTTGGTGAATGCTGTTGTTGTTCAGCGAGACCGAGTTGGTAGTATCGCTTATCTGCAAGTTGCTGGTGTAAATGGCACCGCCAAGAGCGCTTAAATTTTTGTAGCAGTAGTTGGTGTCGTGTTCATTGATAATGCTGATGTATTCTAAGGTGACGCTTTCGTTGCCTGTGAACTTGACACTTTCTGACTGCGCGGTGTAGGTGTGTATGGCCCCTCCGTGTACGCTGATGTTGCTGTGGTTGGCTCCCCACTCTGAGCTATCGTAGGTGATGTGAGAGAAAAGGATTGCCCCATTGTCCTGGAAAAGAAAAGAATCACCGTCTCCGCCGCTGATGGCACCGCCATAGGCAGAGACAGTGGTATCTTTGTCATCTCCGCCCCAGGTGTTTATCCAGCGGATAAAGCTGACAGCGCCCAGATGATGGAAGGTGGCACCGCAATTGTGCATCACCTCACCTCGTTTATCATTTTCGCCGTAGAACGATAAATCGGCGGGGGTGCTTGTATTGGCTGAGGTGAAGTCAAATTTATCGGATGCGTACAGAGCACTACTTCCTGTCGGCAAGGCAAGGCTGATATTCTCATGCAATACCATTTTGTACTCCGAGTATAGTGGCCCCGATACTTTCATGTGATCGGGTTTGTAAACATCCACCTGTGTGGCACTATAACCAGTAGTGCTCAAGATAAGGAACAACGATAGAAGACGAGGCGTGAGGCGCATGGTGATTTTGTTTACTGTCTATAAAATAGAGGCGGATGGGGAATGTGTTCCAGAACCTGCAAATGGATTTCCTTCCTGGGCAAATGCTTGTGAAATCAGTTTGTGTGGTATTCTTCTATCTCGCGGATGACGGCACGTGCGCTTTCTGCAATATTGTCCTGCTGCAGCAGCCAGGAAACGATGACGACACGTTCGGCCCCGGCTTTCAGCACGTCCGGCAGGGTAGTGCCGTTGATGCCGCCGATGCAGAACATGGGCATCCCCCCGAGCTGGGCTTGCGTAGCAGCAATGTCCTGTAGCCCTATGGACTTGCGACCGGGTTTGGTGCCGGTGGGGTACAGTGGGCCGAAGCCTATGTAGTCTGCCCCCTCCAGGCGGGCTTGCAGGGCCTGCTCCGGGCTGTGGGTGGAGCGTCCCACAATGACGCCGGGGCCTACAATCTTTCTCACGTCTGCCAGGCTGCCGCCATCCTGGCCCACGTGCACGGCATCGGCATGGATTTCCGCAGCCATTTCGGGGTAATCGTTCAGCACGAAGATGGCGTGGTGCTCTCTGCAAAGCGCCTGCATGGCGACAGCCCATTGTCTGACACGGGCGAGCTCCACGCCTTTGGCTCTCAGCTGGATGATGCGCACGCCGCCATGGATTAAGGCGAGGGTACGGGCTTCAATTTGTTCCGGCTCCGTATAGCCCATATCCACAATTCCGTACAAACGGCAATTGGCAAGAAGCTGTTTCATGGCTACCATCCTGCCATAAAGCCCGGGGTGGCGCAAGTCCAAAAGCTGTATTGTCATCGGCATGACACAGTTATAGCTTGCGGGTAAGAGTAGTTGTCATTATGCTCTAAACACTATGGAAACTCTGGTATCTGGTGGAATTATTGAGTCGTATTTCAACAAGTTGCAAAGTAATCTGGTGCTGGATGCCGCTATTGTGGGTGGTGGGCCTTCCGGTATCGTTGCTGCCTACTATCTGGCTAAAGCCGGGCATAAAGTAGCTTTGTTTGACCGCAAACTTTCCCCGGGCGGTGGCATGTGGGGCGGCGCTATGATGTTCAATGACATTGTGGTGCAGGAGGATGCCATGGACATAGTGCGGGAGCTGGAGCTTTGCTACAAGCCCTATCGGGAGGGAACCTACATTATTGATTCCGTGCATGCCACGGCAGGCCTGCTCTACAAGGCCACGCAGGCCGGGGCTACCATTTTTAACTGCTATTCCGTAGAGGATGTGGTGTACAAGCAGGGGCGTGTAGGTGGTGTGGTGGTGAACTGGACGCCTGTTCTGCGCGAGGGGCTTCACGTGGACCCTCTCACCATTATTTCGAAGACTGTTCTTGATGGCACCGGGCATGATTGCGAGATTGCCAAGACGGTCGCCCGCAAGAACGGTGTGAAGCTCAACACGCCCACGGGTGGCGTTGTGGGCGAAATGAGCATGGATGCGGCCGAGGGCGAGCGCTCTACCATCGACAATACCAAGGAGATTTATCCCGGGCTGTTTGTTTCCGGTATGGCGGCCAATGGCGTGAGCGGCAGCTTCCGCATGGGACCGATATTCGGCGGTATGCTGATGAGCGGCAGGAAGGCTGCTGAGCTTATGGGGCAGGCTATCTCCGCTAAATAAGCACTTTCCGAATCTGCATGGAAGCGGATGAATTACGATATCCCGGCTCGCGCAGAATCTATGTGCCGGGCAATATATACCCGGACATTCAGGTGGGGATGCGCGAGGTGACGCTTTCCGATTCCCTCTTTCCGGATGGAACAGTGGAGCCCAATGAGCCGGTTCGGATATACGATTGTTCCGGAGCCTGGGGCGATGATTCTTTTCATGGTGAGGTGGAGCAGGGGTTGCCCGCCCTGAGGGCGGATTGGATATGTGCCCGCGGCGATGTGCAGCGGGATGCGGAAGGCAAACTCTGTGCGCTTAATCTTGCGCATCCGCCTACCCAGCGGGAATACGCCCTGCGCGGTATCATTACCCGGGAGATGGAGTATGTGGCAATTCGGGAAAACCTGGGGCGCGAGTCTGCCTATAAGGCGGTATACGATGAGTTTCCGAATGCTAAATCCCGCCCGGAAGCAGCGCAGCAGCTGCTGGATGAATTGGGCACGGGCATGCCCCGCCCCAGCGAGCTGGAAGCCCGGGCTGGCTTTTCCCCCGAATCTCTTGTGCGGCGTGCGGATATCCATTACCAGCACCCCGCGGAATCCCACAGGGGCGGCAATATGCCGGCATTCTTCACGCCCGAGTTTGTGCGCGATGAAATTGCCGTCGGGCGCGCTCTCATTCCGGCCAATATCAACCACCCGGAAGCCGAGCCCATGATTATCGGGCGCAATTTCCTCTGCAAAATCAATGCGAATATCGGCAATTCTGCGATATCTTCCGGCATTGCTCAGGAGGTGGAAAAACTGCGATGGGCCATCCATTGGGGGGCAGATACTGTCATGGATCTGTCCACGGGGAAGGATATTCACAAAACCCGAGAGTGGATTCTGCGCAACAGCCCGGTGCCCATCGGAACGGTGCCTATCTACCAGAGCCTGGAGAAATGCGGTGGCAAGGTGGAGTTCCTCAGCTGGCCGATTTTCCGCGATACCCTCATCGAGCAGGCCCGTCAGGGGGTGGATTATGTGACTGTGCACGCCGCTTTGTTGCAGCGTTTTGTGGCGCACACCGCGCGCCGTGCCACGGGTATTGTTTCGCGAGGGGGCTCTATCATTGCCAAGTGGATGCTCATTCATAAGCAGGAGAATTTCCTCTACAGCCATTGGGGTGAGATATGCGATATTCTTGCCACTTACGATGTCGCTATCTCGATAGGTGATGGCCTGCGTCCGGGCTCCATTGCGGATGCCAATGACTTTGCCCAGCTTGCCGAGCTGGAGGTGCAGGGCGAGCTGACACGCGCAGCCTGGGCCAAAGGTGTGCAGGTTATGAACGAAGGCCCGGGGCATGTGCCTCTGCATCTGGTGCCCGAAAATATGAGAAAGCAGCTGGAGTGGTGCCACGAGGCTCCGTTCTATACCCTCGGGCCTCTGGCTACTGATATTGCTCCCGGCTATGACCACATTACCGGTGCTCTCGGTGGGGCGCTTATTGCACAGCGCGGTTGTGCCATGCTCTGCTATGTCACCCGCAAGGAGCACCTGGGGCTGCCGGACCGCGAGGATGTGCGCGAAGGGGTAGTCACTTACAAGCTGGCGGCTCATGCGGCCGATCTGGCTAAGGGGCACCCGGGAGCTCAGCTTCGCGACAATGCCCTGGCCAAGGCTCGCTTTGAGTTCCGCTGGGATGACCAGTTCAACCTTTCTCTCGACCCGCACAAAGCCCGGGCATACCACGACCTTACCCTGCCGCATGCGGGCGCCAGAAAAGCCCACTTCTGCTCCATGTGCGGACCGGATTTCTGCGCGATGAAGCTTACCCAGGAAATACGCAATACCTGTAAATGAGAGCCGGGGCAGGCGCGGAATTGATGGGGCGGGGCAGTTGATTGTCCTGCCCCCATTCTTTTATAATGAGAGGAGCCCGTTTTTTCTGTTCAGCCACAGTACCACGAGGGCAACGAATATCAGCAGCCCCCAACACCCACCCTGGATGAGGCCAACCATGCACTTGAAGTATGACTCCTGGTATGTGATGACATAGGCATCCCGGGGATTGTGCGGTTTGTAACAGATACAAACCGGCTTTGTTGTGTCTAATTTGCTGTGCCTTTTGTACTGCAAATGGTAAGGGCGATTTTGCCGGTCCCGGTAGCAGATGGTAACGTAGGTCTGGCGCTCGTGTGCCGGGCTGATAATGCCCTCCGTTCTGACGCCGTTGCCGACGTATTCCTGATACAGTGCCAGGTTTTCAGAGTATCGGGAAATACACAGAAAGGAGGCTAAGATTCCTGCTATCAGCATGCTCCACCCTATATGATATTTCCGGTGCGGGTTCTGCCGGTACCAGCTGCCGAATCCATACTTCTTTTTTATCAACGCCCGGATGGAGGCAATGGTCAGGCCCACTGCAATGATGACCAACGCTGATGTGGCAAAAATGTCAATGTAGTTGAAGAAGTGTAGAGAGTCCATGCCCATTGTTTCTGCGGGAAGTATACTCCCATCCCAACATATTGCAAGGAAAATACACGGGAAAAACGAGCGATAAATTGAAATTGGGCTAAGTAATGCGAGCCTTCAGGCGAGCCAAATTAAGAGCCTCGCCGCATGGCGAGGCGGCATATGGAGCCCAGGGCTTCAGCCCTGGGGAGGAGATGTATAAATATTGGAACCCCGACGAAAGGAGGGGTGGCATAATGCCCAGGCTTCAATATGTAGCATCGCTTTTCCGTCTCCGGGCTCACGCCCTACGCCGTGACAGGGTGCCACCCCACCATCCGGTGGGGTTCTCTTTGTTTTTTTGACTTTCCCACGGGTTTCGTTCGCGTTGCTCACTCCACCCGTGGCTATTTTATGCCGCCTCGCCGTTCGGCGAGGCTCTTAATTAGGCTCGCCTGACGGCTCGCCCCCCCCGCCCAATTTCAATTTACAGAGTAAATGAATCTCCGGGGCTGATTACGCCAATGCCAAGGTGACATTACCAAACCGGCGTCCCCTGTTCCGGGGACGCCGACTGATAACTTGTGAATAAACCGACTCCCTTACTTTCTGCGGCGGCGAGCTGCGAGTGCAGCGAGTGCGAGCAGCGAAAGCGTGGCAGTAGCGGGTTCGGGGATGGCTTCCATGTGCAGGTATACAATAGAAGCGTAGGAATCGTACACCAGAAGGGTGCTGGCATCGATGTAGTCGGAACCCGCGAAGTAGCGATCGGCACGGGTGTAGTAAATGCCGGTATTGGCATCAGCCATTACCTTATCATAGCCGAAGTATACACCATTTACATCACTGAACAGAACCAACTGAGTGTCGGCAAGACCATCGATGGTCACATCCGTTGTAGTGAAGAAGTTTATGAGGCTGTTCTCCATCGTATCAAGCGTCAGGCGACCACCCATCAGGCTGGTGTTGGCCATTTCAGTATTGTAAGTGGAGCCACCATCCAGCGTCACCCCGCCAGTAGCCTGCGCAGCACCTGCAGCCTGGGTGTTAACCGCGATACTGAGGTCGTAGCGACCATCGTACTTAACGGAATTTGTACCCACCTCTTTATAAACAACGTCCGAGAAGGTAGACGGCGCCTGCATGAGAGCGAAATGAGCAACATCGAGGCTACTATCTTCCTGAAGCTGTGCGATGTTGAATGTGTACTTTTTACTCTGATTGCTCACCGACAACACTGCACCGGCGGCAATACTTATCGTACCTGAGGTGGTTACTGACGCGCCAGCGCCATCCAGCCCCGAAGCAGACAAGAAATCACCAGCAGAGCTCAGACTCAGGGTTTCACCATCCGTGATGGAAATACCGGCAACAATATTGACAGAGGCGTTCTTACCGCTCACATGAATACTGCCACCCTCAAATTTACCGGAATCCACCGCGATGGAGGCGTTATTGCCCTCCACACGGAAATCGCCCGTATAGTCAATGATGGAATCGAACTTCATGGCGGCGCCCGTACCTGCGGCATCGGACACCACAGCCGAGCCGTTACCCGTAAGCTCATGGGAATGTGCACTTACAGCCTTGCCGTTAACAGCTGCGCCATTGAGCAGGAGTGTACCATTGGCCCCCAGTGAGGTCGATGCGGCATTATAGCCATCACTTGCCATATGGAGAATACGCTCCGTGGAATCCGTGCCCACAATGGACACATCGCCCGCGATGTTATTCTCACCGGCAAGTGTCGTCACCATCCGCGAATCCGTGTAGCCTTTCTCTACAGTGACATGCAAATCAGCATCATGCTCAACGGTAACAGCCCCCGGCTTATCTGTAGAGGCCAGCCCCGTTGCGCCCAGGCCCGTTGCGCTCTGTACCTCGACAGTACCACGGGAAACATAGGTGCCGCCGGAGTAGGAGGAATCGCCACTGAGCACCAGCTTACCCTCGCCCGAGTGGCGCACATTGCCAGTGCCGGAAATGTCGCCGCTGAGCGTCAGGGTGGAAGCCGGGCCTATGGCCGAAATAAGGGCTGCAGTACCGCCATCTGTTGCCGCCTGGCCCTCCCAGCGAGCATCGCCGGTACCCTTCAGCTGGATATTATTGGCTATCTCGGAGGGTTCATCGCCATAGCCCGTGTTGTAGGTGAACATGAGGGTTGAGCCCTCTTGCGTCATGTTGACCGCGTTCTCTTTCTTATTTTCACCCAGCGTGCCCCAGCCTCGTACGCGGAGCGTACCACCTGCAATTTCCGTACCACGAGTGTATGAGTTGGCCTGGTCAATCACGAGGGTACCAATCCCCACCTTACGCAGCATAGCATCCCCACTCAGCACGCCTGAGTATACCGCCTCGTTGTACCCCGTATCGGAGCAGCCCTTTACAGCAGCATCCTTTGCCGTCTGCCATTTGGAAGCCTTCACCAGCAGCATCAGGTTGCGATCAATATCCTTGTCGGCCACATAGTCTTTACCATTGGCATACTTAGCATTGACGGAAATGGACTTCAGGTTATGAGTGTCAATCTCCACATACTCCTCGCCACCCATAATGACATAGCTCAAGGAACCATCTGCCCCCTTGCTGTGAATACCGACGAAATCAGCAAGCTTGCCGTTGACCACACCTTCCACGCCGATGGTCATCACGCCCCCCTGCTCGTTGGTCTTACCATCGTTGTAAATACCATCGTTGTAAATACGGGAACCATGACCCAGGTAAAGCTCGGCACCCGTACCGGCCCAGGTAATAGCACCGGTACCCGCCACACCGGAAGCCACCACGGTAGCCTCCTCTCCGTCGGCATCCCCCTTGACAAACATACTCTGTGCAGAGGTACCCAACAGGTAGAGTCTGCCTTCCTTTATGAATGTTCCGCCGGAGTATGTATTGGCACTGCCGGAGAGATAGTGCACACCATCTCCGGTCTTGCTGAGACTGCTGGAGCCGATCTCCTCACCTATGGTGCCACTGAATACCCCATAACCAAAGCCCGTGGTGCTCATGAACTGGTCGTAGGACAGCTCTTCCTTCATGTAATAATCGGGATTATATACAGAATTACTGGTCGTATGCAGCGTAAGTGCTGTGTCATTCAGAATAACACGGCCAGCACCACTCAGCGCATGAATAGACGGAGCCACACCATCCACCGATTTCACAGAACTCAGGGTCAGCGAAGTTCCGGCAGCCAACACAATGTCGGTATCGGGACTCAGAGTGCCCTTATCGATGTACATATCGCCATTGTGTACCAATATCGTACCCTCCGACATTTCTACGTTTCTGGCAACAAATGTACCCAAGCCTTGCTTGGTGAAGGTATAGCCATTCAACGCAAGAGTCGTTTTTCCCTGTTGATAGCCGCACATGTGGAGAACCTCATGGTTCATCACTCCAACAGAGGCATTGCCCGTGAGCGTGACCTCGGGAAGAGAAACCATGTCGGCAGAGAGCGTTTTATCTGCATCCGTTTTATGTACCGTCCCCTTGAAGATAGCTCCCTTACCATCCACGCCATCGCCACAGATGTCTGTTTTGAAGCCCAGCCCGGTGTGGGTAGTGCCCGCGGTCACCACCGGATAGCCGGTAAGGTCCAGGGTCGAACCGCTCGTTACACTGATTGTGCGGAAATCGTTGGCCGTCGCAGGCTTAATGTCACTGGTGGACACCTTCAGCGTTGCCCCGCCGGAAAGCTTAATGTTGCGCCCGAAGTTCGCACCGTGACCAATCACCTCGACCACACCCTTACCAATGATATCGAGGGTGCGGTTAGGATCCATATCGATATCAAAATACCCGAGAGCCAGCACAGCATGCGCCCCTTCTTCCAGGGTAAAGCGGTCAAAGCCAGTCACGATGATGGACTCCTCAGAAGCCGTGTAGCCGCCAGCATCAAGTTTACCCAGCTCATATTTGGCGCCCTCCGCAAAATGAAGCGTGCTGGTGCAATCTCCAATGAGCGTGACATAGTTCGTCGTCTCCATACCACCGTAAATACCGGCTTTCAGATCGAAATCAGAACCATGCCCCAGTTTGAAATCACTGTAAAGATTTACCAATACGTTACCTTCAATGTTAGCGGGATCATAATAAACCACAGTTTGACCATTTTCCTCCCATTCGTATCTCCAACCCAAACCTGCGGCATCTACTCTGAATGCCTTACCACTGATGAGATCCATCTCGATATTACCCTTCACATAGCCGACATTCGAGCCTCCCAACAGACGAGAAATAATCTCGGCATCGCCTTCCATGCGCACATAAATATCGCCAGCCACATAGCCACGATCTCCACCGCCGAAAACACGCAAGTTTTCGCCGCCGAGCTTTCCGCCGGTCAGCACCAATTCCACGGCACGCGGGCGATCGTTCACCCACTGTGTACCTTCAAGTGTACAGTAAAAGCCGGCGGCAAAGATTTCACCGACTTTTCCGCCCTCTACAAAAACATGGGTGGTACCCTTCTGCGTCACATAAAGAGGGCTACCCCACTCATTGGTAACAACATTTCCCGACTCATCTTTAAATACAGGATTTCCCCAGTCTTCTACATATATAGTATTACCCCACTCATCTATAACTTCTTTAGCTTTATCGTATGTAGCACCGCAAGAACCACCGAAAATATTGTAAACTTCGCCATTCTGCACCGTCACAAAGCTCTCTGCATTCTGATTGCACCAGCGGGAACCGCCAATAATGTATTCCTTCTCCCATGTATACCATAGACCGTCTTTGGGAGGATCTTCGTCGTCTTGGACGAAAGAGTTCACCAGAATGTGAGTTGCGGCATTTTGCGAAGTATTCGGCGTCACACGATCCTCATTATCCAAACCTCCGATAATGTTTTTGATGTAAGAGCGATCCTCTATCCACACCTCGTGGTCAACATTTTTCCCATCGTAGCGACTGCCGACAGCATGCGCACCTGTTGCAACAGAGGACAGCGTCACCACGATAGCGTTTCCGTCGTTCACCTTGGCAGCATTTGTCTCATTGACAAGGGTATCATACATGTAATAGCTCGACTTCCCACCATTGCCTGCCGCCATCTCAAAGTAGTCAGCAGTACTGCTATACAGGCGGGAGATACCGGGGGCATTTTCCGTCTTGCCCCAGCGCTCATCCCACTGCGGCATACCGACCGTACCATCTGCGATACTCACAGTAAACGAGCCGTTCCTGTTATCCTTGAAAAACGCCTCAACACCTTTCGCCAAACCGGTAGCCAGGTTTACACCATTGATGGAAACATACTTTTTCTCAATCTCCGACGCAGTCAACCCATCCTGACTTGACGAGCTAATCAATTCATAAAGGTATCTGGCCGTGCCGGACGTTGCATCAACTTCAGGCTTATACTTGATCTTACCTATTTCAACGTGAGTTATATCGCTCAACGTGACCTTGCCGTTATTGGTGAGCGTACCATCGAACGTAAGATTTCCGGAAAGAGTGTAGTTGCCCTTATCGTCCACGACAACACCCGTGCCTATTGTCACATCCGTCAAAACATGAGAGTCCCCCTTAGAAGAAGTCAATTTAACGTTAGACAATGTCACGTTACCATTCGCCTCAAAATCTCTGAGATTAAGGTAAGACAATTCCGCATTACCCGAAACCAGCAAATTATGGGCGTATGAATTATACTCAGATTCGGCTCCGGTACCATCGTCTTCAGAGGGCACTTCGCCTCTGATACCATCGGCATCAAGGGTCACGCCACTTAATATGGCATTACCTATGGCATTAGCGGAGAGCGTATAGCTGACGGCTTGTTTCTCTGTATCCACCAGCATCAGCTCAACACCATTTTGCTGCAGCTGCAACGTCGCACCGGAAGCAACCGTTACCGTTCGCTGTACAGCAAAATCATTCGCCAGCGTCATCGTCCCGGCCTGAATATCCACATTGCCAAGGGCCGAGCCAACAGCATTGTTCCCGCCAAATGCCAGGGTAACATCGGCCTTTCCATCCTTATTGATTTTCGTATCGGAAGCAAGTTGCCCCGAACCGGTGAGAGTATAATCGGTATCATCTGCGACGAAATAAACGGCTTTCGGGTCAACCATACCCTGTACCTCAATCTCGTTGCGGGCTCCATTGGTCAGATTGCCGAAAATGGCATAGTCTGTGTCCTCATTATAATTGCTGTGGTCGCTCCAGTTTTTATCGTTATTGCCCACTTTCCAAATATTGCTGCTCCCCAAACCTTCCCATACATTACCCATGAGAGTCTGCATGTAGAGCAAGCCGCTTTGGGCATCAAAGGCAACCTTGTACTGGGAGGCATGCAGCACGACACCATTGTGCTGCACATTGAGTGTAATACCGTCAAGAGAGGAAAGACCAGTCAGGAGGTTATAGGTACGCTGATTTTCCAGCGCGTCTGCGAAAGAGATATTCAGCGTACCGGAACCGCTGGCGCCTATATCGGAGGTGACATGCAGAGCCGCCTGGTCAGCGTCGAATTTATCTGTATCAACGATAGTGGAGAAGGAAAGAGTCGCGCCACTGTTGAAAGTAAGAGAGTTGAGATATACGGCCGTATCCGTATCCAACGACAGCGTTCCGTTGTTATTGAGGACAACGCCTGCCTTAGAAAGCGTCAATGCATCATGCAGAGACAGCGTGGAACCATCCCCCACTGTCACACTGCCGGAGAACGAATTTTCAGCGGAGAGCATCACCTTGCCATCCCCGGAAAGCTGCACAGCACCACTGCCGGAAAGCTTGCCGGAGATATCCAGAGAACTGCCGGAGTTAGCAGAAACAATATTCAGCGTATGCCCCTGGTCTACCACCATGTTGGCAGAGATGGAGTTATCTGCCTTATCATAGGTAATGGATGCGCCATCAGCAAACACCAGACCAGTGCCTTTCGCATCACCCGTGATGGAAGATGCAGAAGAAAGAGAAATAGCATTGTCGGCAGACAGGTTCTGCGTGGTCGAACCGATATTCAGGCGGGAGTCGTTCGTCAGATTGATAGCCCCCGAACCTTCAGCCATGAGGTTGTTTGCTTTCAGGTTCAACTTGACCTTATCAAGAGACAGCGAACCATGTACCACACCGGTGCTATCCTTCAGTGTCACGGAGCCGCCTACAATGGAAAGGTTGCCCAGCTTCTCCATGTGTGTTATCGTAGCAGTGCTGGATGGAGCATCAATGGCCAAATTCGTATAGCCGCTATCATCGGCTATGCCGATAATGGACATCCCGCCGATGGTTGTACCGGAGCCAAACTTGAGCCGGGCGGCATCGTCTTGCAGATTCACCGTATAGCCGCGGTCATAGGTAGCACCGGCGACATCCAGTGCCAATGTGCCAGCCAGGTTAATAACCGGGATTTCGGAGGTTGACAAAGACACCGATGCCGAAGCTGTATGCACATGTACTTGAGCCCCCTTACCCACTGTCATGCTACCGACGTGAAGGTGATCGAAGTATACCGTATTCTCCTGGGTATTGATAATGAGGTTTCCCGCGGTAACAACACCGAGGTAATGCTGTTCCGCCGTACCGCCGATGGTGATAGCGCCTTCGGTCTTGTCAACAGACAGATTGCCCGTAACGTTCACCAGATGTTCCTTATAAGCGGCATCAGCCTTATCTCCGGCGCTCACAGATATATTCATGTTCTTTGCCGTCACATTGCCGGTGATATCCAGGTGTCCGGCAGTTTCGGCATTGCCCGCATTAATGATAAAGTCTCCACCTACCATCAAGTCACCGGCGATGGTCAAGCTGTTGGCAAGAGCATTTACATTCTTAGCCACAGTGGTCGCCCCCAACAGCTCGACGCTGCCGGCGCCTTCGGTATTCAGATTTCCCATCACAATGAACTGGTCGTTGAACGTCACCTTGCCCGCATCTGGTTTAAGATACGCATCGCTCAATACAGCCACTCGAGCACCACTGAAATTGTAGCCGCCGGCAAGCACGTCCATATCCATCACTACCATGTCCTGAGTGACGATGATATCGTTGCGGTGATTGATATGCGTTCCATCACCGAAGATAACATGGGAGAGAGCGGTGAACTTTTCATCCCCCAGCTCATTTTCGACAAGACTCCAGTTCGTGGAAGTGGGGTCCCATAAGTTGTTCTCAGAGCCATCCCAATACAAATTGGCCTCATGGTGGGCAATCAGAGTAACCATGCCCGCAACGCTGGTATCCAGCGCAGCGGGATTCACCTCCACACCACTGTATACAAACTTAGCCGTATTCCAGCCAACAATCTCGCCCTGCACGCCACTGATGCCGGCAGGCATCTCCACCTTGCTCAGCAGACCGTTAGCAGAATCTTCCACAGCGCGGTTAACGATAAGCGCTTTCGAGCCGACGGCGATACCGCGCAGGTCAAAGGTGACATTATGCACAGTAAGGGTGCTGCCGGTTGCCACACCAATTTCGTGCTGCGCCTGGGTCGACTCGAAGGTAATATACCCCGTCAGCGTGCTGTTGCCGGCAAAGACGACATTCTGCAAAGTTGCATACTCTGTAGATGTACCGGCATTAAGCGTCACATCTTTCAGCAAGGCGGCATGCTTATCATCTGCTGATTTGATGAGATTGTGCGCCGTATCAGTCTGACCTGTGAGGGTGCGTGTCAGCTCGCCAGTAACCAGCATTTGCACGTTCTCCAGCTTACCGCCCTTGATTTCATTGGCACCCACATCCAGAGAAACACCGGAGCCCAACTCAAGCCCCCCCCCTTTAACAGTTGTACCAGTAATGGAACCATGCACCGCATTCTTAATACTCAGCGTACCATCACCGCTTTTCACAAAAGAGCCATGTTCATAAATATGGTGCTCATGAGTACCTCTGAAAGCAGTCTCCAGAACAGAAGCCGTGAGCGTTTTTCCCTTGGCCACCTGAATTTCCAAAGGAGACGTAGAGGAACCAATCACCAGCACGCTGTCAATCTCCGCAGATTCCTCCACGCTCAGCTGCTCCGTTACCACCATATCACCACCGATGAACTGATACCCGCTGCCGCTGATTTTGACCGTCTCGGCTGTCACATTCTCCGGAGCAATCTGAACCTTCGTGTTCAAACCGGCAGCATCGCCGAACTCTGCGTGAGAGCCCGCCTTGTAGGTGGTGTCTGCATTCGTGGCATCCTTCCACACAGATGTCTGCTCAGTGTCCCACACAGCAGGCTCACCTGCTGTGGAATCCCAGCGCAGCGCAGAAACATCCTCCGCAGTAGCCTGAGCTGTCGCCGCAACATCACCATCAACAGACTCTCGCGCGCTAACATATAGATAACTATCGCTCTGCGAATATGTGCCGCTAGCATCATTCCCGGCAACGGTCATACCAGGAACACAAACCACAGCCATCAGAGTCTTAAACAGATTGCACGGAAGATGAAACTTCATAAGAAAAATCTATGGATGAGAGGAGATTTACGGACAGTGACAAAACCAGTAATATAAGCCGCACCAACCCGCAAAGTATGACTGCTGTGAGTGTACTCTTTTACCAACTTTAATCAAGCCTCAAATTCGACATTAGTCAATTTTTTCGCACGTCATTCCAAATTTTAGAGCGAACTTTAATAACCCAAAAAAATAACAGAACGCGTAAGCCCAAAGAATGAGAGTTCCGGGAGGCTCCAATTCCGCCCGATGAATTGAAATTTATCGGGCGAGCCGCGAGCCTAATTCAACGTAGATTCCCGAAAGACCGCACTATGATAGGGTATCGATGGGAGGTTTGACTGCCATATTTTTGTATATCTGAATCTGCTTGTTGAGTATTTTGCGAACGATGGGAGTCTTGTCTGGGATGTGTATCCATTCTATCACATCCAGCTCATCCAGCAGAGAATACATGGTATATTTGCTGAACATTTCATGTTCCTGCATCTGCTTCTTGATGTATGATAATAAGAACAGCCCAATAAAATGCACGAATAATTTACCTTCGAGAGCTTCCTCGGATGATACGAGCAAGCGATTGCCATTCAAACGTTCCTTGATATTACTGAACGCTTTTTCTACCACGTCTCGGTTTCTGTAGAGCAGCAGTGCCTCGCGCGCATCCTTTATTTCATTGCTCATCAAAGCAAAATAGCCAAAACAAGCTTGCGCTTCCTGCATCGCTTCACGATTAATCTCAATT
>JAFQGF010000059.1 GCA_017415555.1 Akkermansia sp. | reverse complement strand
AGCTTTAGCGGAGACGGAAGGGCGTGAGCCCAGAGACGGAAAAGCATCGCAATACTTTGATTCATCGCTTTCTGTCACCCCGTTTCACGGGGCTCAAAATTATTCTCATCTCCAGCAGGGGCAGCGCTCACTATCGTTCGCTTGCCCCTGCCTATCATCTTTCGCCCCCATCCGGGGGCTTCTGATTTTGCCCCGCCTGCCGACAGGCAGGCGGAATTCAGGAGCCTCGCCGTTCGGCGAGGCTCTTAATTAGGCTCGCCTGACGGCTCGCAACACCCCGCCCAATTTCAATTTGTCGCGCTCTGAGGGTCTATTTATGCCAACGCGTAGAGAGTGTATATATTTACAAAAATACATTTTTTTAAAACTGCGTATTCACATACTGACATTCAACAGCTTAATTCAACAAATCACTTCAAACAAGAAATAAACACCAGCAAATCTGGAACAGACCCGTTTTAAGGCACGGGAGGATTTTTCTGCTTGCAATACGGAAAAAAAAGAGTATACTTGCACGCGAATTATCATTTTTACAGATAAAAGACCATGAACACGGTACGCACATTCACGACAGGCGCGGGCACAGAAGGGAAATACTACTCCCTGCCTGCATTGGCGGAACAGGGCTTCGGCGGCATTAAGCGCATGCCTGTTTCCCTCCGCATCGTGCTGGAAAGCCTTCTGCGCAATTGCGATGGCCTGAAGGTAACGGAACAGGACGTCCGCAACCTGGCTGCCTGGAATGCGAAATGCCCCGGCAGCTATGAGATTCCCTTCACGGTGGCGCGCATCATACTGCAGGACCTGACGGGTGTGCCTCTGCTGGTGGATTTGGCCGCCATGCGTGCCGCGGTGCAGGATTTGGGGGCCGACCCTGCCAAAATGGAGCCGCTGGTACCTGTAGATTTGGTTGTGGACCACTCTGTGCAGGTGGACTGGGCGGGTTTTCCGGCAGCATACCAGAAGAACCTCACACGCGAGTTCGAGCGCAATGCAGAACGCTACGAATTCCTGAAGTGGGGGCAGCAGGCATTCAAAACTTTCTCCGTTGTGCCGCCCAGCACGGGCATTGTGCACCAGGTGAACCTGGAGCACCTGGCACATGGCGTCATGCAGCAGGATGGCGTGTACTACCCGGACACCCTGGTGGGCACCGACTCTCACACCACCATGATTAACGGCCTGGGTATTGTGGCCTGGGGTGTGGGCGGCATCGAAGCCGAGGCCGGCATGCTGGGGCAGCCCGTCACCTTCCTGGTGCCCGAGGTAGTAGGTGTGCACCTGAGTGGCAAACTGCAGGAGGGCGTAACGGCCACCGACCTGGCACTGCATGTGACGCAGATGCTGCGCAAGCACGGAGTGGTGGGCAAGTTTGTGGAGTTCTTCGGCGAGGGTGCTGCCAGCCTGTCGCTGCCCGACCGCGCCACCGTGGCCAACATGGCTCCCGAGTATGGTGCCACCATGGGCTTCTTCCCGGTGGATGCCACCAGCTCTGCCTACCTGCGAGCCACCGGCCGCAGCGAGGAGCATGTGGCCACCTACGAGAACTACTACAAGGCACAGGGCATGTTCGGCATGCCCATGGCCGGTGATATTGACTACAGCGTGGAGCTGGAGCTGAACCTGGGCACCATCGTCCCCGCTGTAGCCGGCCCGAAGCGCCCGCAGGACCGCATTGCCCTCACCGACCTGAAGCAGAGCTTCGCCACCATCTGCGAGAGCACCTACGGCCACCCGCAGAACACCACGCCCGTGCCCGTATGCATGAAGGGTGACGCCGGCAACCCCGATGCCGACACCACGCACGATGTGGCGCTGGCAGACGGTGCCATCCTGGTGGCCGCCATCACCAGCTGCACCAATACCAGCAACGACAGTCTCATGCTCGCCGCCGGTCTGCTGGCAAAGAAGGCCGCTGCCCTCGGCATGAAGGTGCCTGCCTATGTGAAGACCAGCATTGCCCCCGGCAGCCGCATTGCCGCCCGCTACTTTGCCAACAACGGCCTGACGGAAGCACTGGACGCCATCGGCTTCTCCATTGTGGGCTATGGCTGCACCACCTGCATCGGCAACAGCGGCCCGCTCAACAGCGCTATCGAGCAGGCTGTGACCGAGCATGACCTTGTGTCCTGCTCCGTGCTGTCCGGCAACCGCAACTTCGAGGCCCGCATCCACTCCCATGTGAAGGCCAACTTCCTGATGTCGCCGCCGCTCGTCATTGCCTTTGCCCTGGCAGGGCGCGTGGATATCGACATGGCAAGCGAGCCCATCGGCACCGCAGCGGACGGCGCCCCCGTGTACCTGAAGGATGTTTGGCCCACGGGCGAGGAGATTGCCGCAGCCCAGGCCTGCGCCGCCACCCCGGAGGACTACACAGCCTGCTACTCCAGCGTCGTGCCGGAGTGGGGCAAAGTAAGCGCCCCCGCAGGCGCCACCTTCGCCTGGAACCCGGACAGCACCTACATACACCGCCCGCCCTTCTTCGAGGGGTGGAACGGCAGCAAGGGCGATATCGTTGACATACTGAACGCCCGCCCGCTGGGTATTTTCGGCGACTGTGTGACCACCGACCACATCTCCCCGGCCGGTGCCATCAAGCCCACCGGGCCGGCCGGGCAGTTCCTGGCCGCCAACGGGGTGGAGAAGCGCGACTTCAACACCTTCGGCTCCCGCCGCGGCAACGACCTCGTGATGGCTCGCGGTACCTTTGCCAACGTGCGCATTAAGAACCTGCTCACCGAGGGCATCGAGGGCGGCTACACGCTCTACTTCGGCACGCAGACCGTCAGCGAGCCCGACACCGCCATCGATGCGCCCTGCGGTACTCCCACCTTCATTTACGATGCCGGCATGGCCTACAAGGCTGATGGAGTGCCCACCATCATCATCGGCGGCGAGGACTACGGCATGGGCTCCAGCCGCGACTGGGCAGCCAAGGGCACCAACCTGCTGGGTGTACGCGCAGTCGTGACCAAGAGCTTCGAGCGCATTCACCGCAGCAACCTCATCGGCATGGGCGTGCTGCCCCTCAACTTCGCCAACCCGGCAGACTACGACCGCGTGAAGGGGCTGAAGGACGTGACCTTCTCCATCACCGGTCTGAGCAACGACCTGCAGCCGCGCGATGCTGCCACCCTGGTGGTGCAGCCTGCGGGAGAGCCGGCCTTCGAGCTGCCGCTCATCGTGCGCATCGATACGCCCATCGAGAAGGAATACTTCCGTGCCGGCGGCATCTTACAGTATGTACTGGCGCGCTATTGCTGATTTATCAGAGCCATGCATTATCGCCCTTTCAGAACCCTGTTGCTCACAGCCCTGTGTGCAGCAGGGTTTTCTTCCTGCATCCGTACCGACATTGGCAACACCATCGGCAGCATTGGTAAGGAGTTGCCCAAAGCTGTGCCCACGCACGGACATGGCTGCTACACCGCAGACGTCTACGCAAAAGACGGGTGCTACTACGCCACCCTGCCCATTGCCTATGTGCCGGAACACCGCTG
Source organism: Akkermansia sp. (assembly GCA_017415555.1). GTDB lineage: Bacteria > Verrucomicrobiota > Verrucomicrobiia > Verrucomicrobiales > Akkermansiaceae > Akkermansia. Next base: position 1,589 of record JAFQGF010000059.1, on the reverse strand, counting down.
CGGACTGGAATATGTGCCGCAGTTCATCGGAGAGCCCATCGGCGAGGTCATCGGCGGGGAATCCTCCGGCGCCCCTACGCTCAATGAAATCTATGTGGGGCAGGAATTACGGAGTTTCCCGGCCAGGCAGTTCTATGTGGTGATAGCGCAGAATAAGGCAGAGATGGAACGCTATGCCACCCCGAGCCCCCATGGCACCGCCGGACGCCTTTCCACGCAACACGAAGAAGCGGCACGACTGGTGAAAGCGGAGGAGTTCACCCCGGCAGAAGCAGAGTACCTCGGCACTTGGGATTTCGGGCAGGCCGTGCACTTTGCGGCCACGCTCCCGGCAGAACGCGCGTGGTACAACTACCCGCTTATCCCCCTGCAATATGCGGCCATGGCCGGGCTGGATGTACCGCTGAGCCTCATCACCATGCCGCTGTCCATCCCCTACGTCCTTCTGGACCCCATGATTTACAACATTGACGCCTCGCGCCCCGAATAATCTCCCCCGCTCTCTTCTCTTTAACATGAACGCCATCGACTTTACCACCCTTCAGCAGAACCCTGCCGAGCTTATCGGCAAGCAGTGGATGCTTATCACCGCCGGCACGCCCGACAACTTCAACACCATGACCGCCAGCTGGGGCGGCCTAGGCTTCCTGTGGAACCGCCCCGTGGCCTTTGTCTTTGTGCGCCCCAACCGCCACACGCGCAGCTTTATGGATGCTGAGCCGGCGTTCACCCTCTCCTTCATGCCGGAGAAATACCGCAACGACCTCATGTTCTGCGGGCGCAACTCCGGGCGCGAAGTGGACAAAATGGCGTCCACCCAACTGAATGCCCTCACCACCCCCAACGGCCTGGTGGCCATGGACGATGCCGACCTGGTGATAGAATGCCGCAAGATGGCCGTGGCTCCCATGCGCGAAGAGGATTTCGTGGATTTCTCCGAAGTAGCCCCCAGATGGTACGATGCGGAGAATCCGCTGCACCTGGTCTACATCTGCGAGATTGCGGCAACCTACGCGCGCTGATATAATTGAGTTACGCGTTGGCATAATTAATCCGCAAAAATGCATTAGCTCTTCAAATTGCAATTTGTCGAGCCTGCCGACCGACACGGCAAGGCGAATTCAGGAGCCTCGCCGCATGGCGAGGCGGTATATGGTAGCCCAGGGCTTCAGCCCTGGGGTGGAGACGTATAAATATGGGAACCCCGACGCAAGGAGGGGTGGCATCCTGTCACGGCGTAGCACGAAGTGCGAAGACGGAAATGCCTGTGCATCAATATGAAGCATTGCTTTTCCGTCTCCGGGCTCACGCCCTACGCCGTGACAGGGTGCCACCCCACCATCCGGTGGGGTTCGGTTTGTTTTTGCGCTATACCCACGGGTTTGGGGCTTCGAGTCTTCGCTTTCTTCGCCCACACAGGTCGTTCGCGTTGCTCACTCCACACCGTGGCTATTATATGCCGCCTCGCCATGCGGCGAGGCTCCTGAATTCCGCCTGCCTGTCGGCAGGCGGGGCAAAATCAGAAGCCCCCGGATGGGGGCGAAAGATGATAGGCAGGGGCAAGCGAACGATAGTGAGCGCTGCCCCTG